>CALEYY010000338.1 GCA_937928295.1 uncultured Moraxellaceae bacterium | reverse complement strand
CTCGGCCTGCGGCAGAGGATCTGACGTCATGCGCCTGCTGCTCGGTATCGCCGAGGCCGGCCCGTTTCCCGGGGTGGTTTTCTTCCTCGGCCACTGGTTCCCGGCCGCCTACCGCGCCCGCATCGTCGGGGCGTTCATGCTGGCGATTCCGATCGCCTCGGCGATCGGAACTCCGTTGGCCGCGTGGCTGATTCAAGCCGGACACGGGATGTTCGGGCTGTCCGGCTGGCGAGTCATGATGATCTGCGTCGGGCTGCCGGCAGTGATCATCGTGGCCTTGAGCGTACCGATACCCGGAACTTCCAGATCGTCAACGAGGTTGCCGGTCGGGAACATCGACCCGCCCTCCTCGCTATCATCCGACGGATCCATGAACTCCAGCACGATCTCGGCGGCTGGGAAGGTCACGCCATCCAGCTCGAAATCACCGGTTTCCTGCACCTGACCGTTGGTCACCGGCACATGCGCGATGATGGTTTTCTTGATGTTAGCCTGCCAGATGCGCACCACACACACGCCATTCTCGGGAATGCGCGCGGCATCCATCAAGCCGGCGTGCAGCGCGAATGCACCTGCAGCCGTAGACAAGTTGCCGCAGTTGCCGCTCCAGTCCACGAAAGCCTTGTCGATGGAGACCTGGCCGTAGAGATAGTCCACATCGTGATCCGGCACGCTGCTTTTCGACAGGATCACGCACTTGGATGTGCTCGAGGTTGCACCGCCCATGCCGTCGATGTGCGCGGCATAAGGGTCGGGGCTGCCGATCACGCGCATGAACAGCTGATCGCGCGCAGCGCCGGGCTGCTGGCAGCTTGCCGGCAGGTCTTGCAGGCGGAAGAACACGCCTTTGCTGGTGCCGCCACGGATGTAGGTGGCGGGGACTTTGATCTGGGAAGCATGGATTTGGGGAGCATGAGTCATGTTTGAATTACCTGTAAAAAAATCTGTGATTGCTTATTCGGCGACATCAGACATCAGCGCATCCAGTCCGCGCGCTGTATTCCAGACACGCACTACATCAACATGTGTCGGCATTTCGACATAGTAGATGAGGTAGCGCTCGAACCGCTTTACCGCCAGATAGCGCAGGGGCGATGGCAGGTCGGGTGCATATTTGGCATGCCGTGCAGAGCCGATGCCGGGATGTGCGGCGATATGCGCAAGTGCCGCCTCAACCTCCGCGAAAAATTGCTCGCCCAGCACCAGCCCACCCTGCTTTGCATACCAGAACGCAGCTTCGGCAGCATCACGCTCGGCCACAGCTCGCCAGAGCAGCGCCTTCACTTCGATATCCGCTCACGCAACTGCTTTCGCAGTTGATCGAATGTTTCCGGCGTCACCGGCACTGCCGGCCCCGATGCCAACCCCTCAGCGATCAGCGCCCGCAAAGTCTCTTCAGCCTTGCGGCGCTGACGCTGACGAATCAGGTCACGCATATAGTCGGATGTGCTGGCGAAGCCGCCTTCGCGGACTTCATCGTCCACGAATTGCTTGAGCGGATCGGTCAGCGAAATATTCATGGTCGCCATGATGGTGTTCCAGTCTGCTGGCAGGCCGGGTGCCCGCGCGGTGCTTGCGTCATCCATGACGATCTCCTTGGCAATCTTTGCCAAATTAATCTAGCACCGCTACCAACGAGCATCAAGCGCCAGAACTGCGCCAGGTTCACGGCACGGGCTGCGCCGATCACCGTCAAACACGCCGTGAATACATCCTTGTAGGCTCTCACGCGCCATCCATGGCGCGTGAAGGTTTGACAGTGTTCGGCGCTGCCCGTGCCTCGGCCATATCAAGATCAGGCCGTTGCTGTCGCTTCCAGGAAGTCCTTGGCGAAGCGCTGCAGCACGCCGCCGGCCTCGTAGACCGACACTTCTTCGTCGGAGTCGAGACGGCAGGTCATCGGCACGCGCACGACTTCGCCATTGCGACGGTTGACCACCAGCGTCAGCGTGGCGCGTGGGGTCAGCTGGCCTTCCACATCGTAGGTTTCAGTGCCGTCGATGCCCAAGGTCAGGCGCGTGGTGCCCGGCTTGAACTCCAGCGGCAGCACACCCATGCCGATCAGGTTGGTGCGGTGAATACGCTCGAAGCCTTCGGCCGCGATGGCTTCGACGCCGGCGAGACGCACGCCCTTGGCGGCCCAGTCACGCGACGAGCCCTGACCGTAGTCAGCACCGGCGACGATGATCAGCGGCTGCTTGCGCTCCATGTAGGTCTCGATGGCTTCCCACATGCGCGTGACCTTGCCTTCCGGCTCGATGCGCGCCAGCGAACCCTTCTTGACCTGGCCATCGACCACGACCATCTCGTTGACCAGCTCTTTATTGGCAAAAGTCGCGCGCTGCGTGGTCAGGTGATCGCCGCGATGCGTGGCGTAGGAATTGAAGTCCTCTTCCGGCACGCCCATCTTGTGCAGGTACTCGCCGGCCGCCGAGTCCATCATGATCGCGTTCGACGGCGACAGATGGTCGGTGGTGATGTTGTCCGGCAGCACGGCCAGCGGGCGCAGACCCTTCAGTGTGCGGGCACCGGCCAGCGCCCCTTCCCAGTACGGCGGACGGCGGATGTAGGTGCTCATCTCGCGCCAGGCGTACAGCGGGCTGATCGACTTGCCGTCGTCGGCTTCCTTGCGGAACATCGGCTCGTAGACGGCGCGGAACTGCGTCGGGTTGACGCTCTTGGCGACCACGGCGTCGATCTCGGCATCCGTCGGCCAGATGTCTTTCAGCGTGACCTGCTTGCCGTCGAGCACGCCGACCAGCTCGAAGAGCTCGGACACGGCGTCGCAGGCGAACACCTTGGCCATGTCGAGCAGGGTGGGGGCGACATCCATCACATGCAGGAAGGCTTGCGATTCGCCGCGTCGGGCGATCCCCGGCCCGCATGCCAGTGCGCAGGTGCGCACCCCGCCCTCGCTGGTGTAGCGCTTGAACAGGAAGAAAGGCGCCGATTGCGCCTGCGCCCAGCGCGGACCGTTCAGGCCGACGGTCGCGAGCCAGACCGCCATGGCCAGCTCGGCCTGGTGGTGGGTGCCATCAGCCTGCGCACCTCGGGCATGGCCTTCATCATGATATTAAGCGAACTCCCCGAAGGCATCGCTGGAGTTACCCCCATAATTTTTGGGTTTTTTTCGGCCAACTCCACAATGGTATGGCCAAATACATCCTGATATTTCGGGGCTTGAGGTGTTTCAAATATTTTCTTCTTGATTTCACCAGTAATTTTATCAAATTTTCCTGGGGCATGCCAAACGGTTTGGTCTTTTTCGGCAGGAGCGTAGCCTTTCCCTTTCTTGGTTAATACATGTAGTATTTTAGGGCCAGGTATACCTTTTAAGTCTTTAAGTACTGCTGTCAAATGGTCAATATCATGGCCATCAACTGGCCCAAAATAGCGAAGATTAGATCGGAAGAGCGTCGTGTAGGGAAAGAGTGTCTTCG
>CALEYY010000337.1 GCA_937928295.1 uncultured Moraxellaceae bacterium | reverse complement strand
ATGTTGCCGTGCAACTGGACCAGCCTCTGAGTGTTACTCATCGCCTGCAGATCAAGGCTAATGTAAATAGCCTGGAGCGTGCTGAGCCTTGGTATGTCCGAATTCCCTATCTGGTGGTATCGCCAGAATTGGGCGCCTTGTTTGCGCAAGACAAGAATCAGGCGAATGCCTTTGTCGATGATCCAATGACAGCCTGTACCGGTTCTGCTTTGCTTACTAATGCGCGTTTACGAGCTGTTTGTCTTCGTCTCTTAGACAGCAACTACACTGACTTACGCGATTACACCACGGACCAGAATTATCGTGAACAGCGGCGCGAGTTTGAGGTCAGCGATCTCTGGATACCCTGGAGCAGTCTGCGTATCGTATTCGGTGGCAATATCAGTCAGTCGCTTGCCCGCTCACGCAATTTTTTGAATGGTGATGCCGATAACGCCTCGCTGTCCGGTTTTGGTCATGCCGAGTGGCGCTTCGCCGCACACTGGTTGCTTAATGTCGGTGCGCATGGCGAGAATGACCATGAGGCAGGCAAGAGCCTGTCGCCTCGCGCTGCGCTGTCCTGGCAATTTCAGCCAAATCAGGTATTGCGACTGGTGCACTCACGCGCGGTGCGCACGCCAGATATTTTCGAGGATCAGGCCGATGCGCATTATTACGCCACCACCGATGATCGCTCGCAAAGCGCCTATGACGGTGCTTTCTACCAGTCGGCAAAGTCGAATGGTCAAGCCAAGACAGAGCACATTCGCTCCAATGAAGTCAGCTATTTCGCCCAATACAGCGCGATCCCGCTCAGCCTTGATGTGCGGCTGTTTCGCGATGAGCTGGATCTGACGCGCAATCAGTTGGAAATTGATGATTTCATCATCAGCGATTACGAGTATTACCTGATGCAAGGCGTCGAGGTCAGCAGCGAATGGCGGCCATCAACCTTTCAACGCCTGCAAGTGAACTATGCCTACCTCGATATCAACAAGCCGGCCCATGGCAGTGAAAATACCGACTTTGTGCCGAAGCACAGTGGTAGTGCTGTCTGGGCTTGGTATGACTCTACCGGCTGGCGTGCATCGCTTGCCTATGGTTTCTATAACAACTTGAATAAGGATCTGTTTTTTGATCGTCTTGATCTGCACACCGGCAAGGCATTTAAAATGGGTCAGAAACAGACATTGGATCTGGGCTTGAGTGCTCAAGTGAGATTGTCGCAAGATGCAGAGTTGCGCCGTAGCAACGGCGTGGACTCGCCGCAACGAATATGGGCTAGTCTGGGCTGGCGATATTAATCTCTCAGAGGCGGTCACGGATGATGACTTCATTGAGTAGGCGATTCGCTCGGCACAGGCAGTGCTTCATGCGCTGCCTGCTGGTGTTCAGTCTCGTCTGCTTTTCCGCCACCTCAGCAGCGACGTCCATTAAGGTTTGGGGTGCGCCTGATGCCGCCCTGCAAGCATTGCGCCTGACTCAGCCAGACCTGCAGTGGGTGAGTGATTCGGCGGCGACCCCTGCAGATGTCCAACTTCATATCGCTTGGCAGCAGGATGCCTACCGGCATGCACTGGCCAGCAGCAGTCGAGCACCCATCCTGGTGTTGAGCCAGCAGGCATTGGTCACAGGGCGTCTGCGCAGTCAGGATTCTGCCTTGATCTGGGGTGCGCCGCTGGCGCAGCAAGTTCAGCTGGTGCGGCGTCTGATGCCCTTAGCCAAGCGTATTGGTGTGCTCTATCGCGAAGCTTTGCGTAGCGATGATGCACTGTTACTGACTTCAGCAGCGAGCACGAGTACTGGCGTCCAGATTGTGCCGCTGCCAGTCGAAGCCCCGCTGACGGCGCGCGTGATCGCGGAAGCTGCAGAGCAGGTCGATGTGCTGATTGCCAGCAATGATGACAGCCTTTTCAATCGCGATACTGCCAAGTTGGTATTGCTCACGGCATATCGGCATCAGCGTGTGGTCGTCGGGCCGACGCCGGCGTTTGTCAGCGCCGGCGCAGTGGCTACTCAAGCTGTGCCGAAGGCTGCGCTGATTGCAGCTATCAAAGCTCGTGTACTGCATTGGCAAGGTACGGGACATCTCGGCGAGAGCCAGGCCATCACGCGTTTCGCACCTGTTATCAATTCACAAGTCGCGCGTTCGTTGGGTGTGGTGGTGCCCCCGGATATATTGCGTGAGGCGCAACCATGAGTCAGCAGATTCGTCTCAGTCAACGTCAGGTGCGCTTTGCTGTGCTCCTGCTTGCGTTAGTGCCCGCCATCATTGTGATGATTGTCATGCTCGCCTCGGCCACACAAATTCGTCTGCAGGATGATTTGCGCCAGCTCGACAGCTCGGAGCAGCAAACCGTTAAGCAGCTAGCTGCCAGCGCCGACTATGCGCTTATGTCGAACCAGCCGGCCTTGATCAATACGGTCATGATGCGCGTGGCTCAGCGTCCTGAGGTCGCCGCTTTGCGCATTTACGATGCCAGTGGCCAGCTCTGGTGGCAGGAGCGACACCGACTCCAGTATGAGCCGCCCTCTGCTGAAGGCTTGCGCCATTACAGTGCGGTTGTTGTGGCTCCGACGCCACCGCTCGATCCGGATGATTGGCTCAGTGCCGATACCGTTATGCCACGGGCTGACAAGCTCGGTGAAGTTCATCTCTGGATTGCCACGGAAGTGATTGTTCGGCATGAGCGCAACATCTTGTTCCAAGTTGGCATGCTGGGTTTCTGTGCTGTGCTACTGATATTTGCCGTAGCCTGGTGGATCGCTGAGCGCGTGTTAGTACGCTATGCCCTGCTAGCTTACGATGAGCAGCGCCAGCGCCTCATAAGCCAGGATCTCATGCGCCAAGCCGATAAGCATTGGCGTACCGAACAGGCACTGCAGACACGCTGGGGAAAGTGGTCACATGATGTGCGCACGCCATTGCACGGGGTCAGCGGTTTGCTGGAGCTGCTCGATACTACGGCGCTGGATGTCGAGCAACAAATGTATGTGCGCTCAGCTCGGGAGGCCGCAAGTGCGCTCGAACACAGTCTGCGCAACAATCCCTTGGCCGATACCAGTGAACAGTTCGATGGCCTCAATGATCTGGAGCTGCAGCGCGCTCAGGAAAGCTGGCGCGGACGGAGGATACTGTTACTGGAAGACGACCCTGTGAGTGCTCATTTGATGTCTTCTTTGTTGCAGTCCTGGGGTGTGCATTTGACTTGCTTGAGCACAGGCGATGCCGGCTTGCAGGCTATGCAGAAAAGCTGGGATCTTATTTTGCTTGATGGCGAGTTGCCGGATTACAACGCAGCGGAATGGTGGCGAGCGATGGAGCTCTTGCCGCTGTCTGTACGGGCTATGCAGGGGCCCGTTGTCGTCATTACCGCTCATGATGACGATGAGCATCTCGCCATGTTCCAGCATGTCGGCTTTGACCCAGTACTGATCAAGCCGGTACGGGGGCGGCAGCTGCTCAGTGTGCTAACCCCCTTGCTGCGCGTCCACTAGGCCGTCAGTCAGTTGCGCGATCCGTTTCAGGAACGGCTACCAGCAGGCGTCGTGGGTCAATGCGGGAATCGTTCAGGCTCACTGTCCAGTGCAGGTGCGGTGCTGTCGCGCGGCCGGTGGCACCGACCAGACCGACGATGCTCTCCGGTGTTACCTGATCACCTGTTTTCACACGAATATCGCTGAAGTGGCAGAGCATGGAAAACAGGCCTTGGCCATGGTCAATGATGACTGTACGGCCATTGAAAAAGTAATCGCCGACCAATACGACACGACCTCTCGCCGGCGCATGTACGGGAGCTCCCAGCGTGCCGGCGATGTCGATGCCGAGATGAGGCGCTCGTGGCTCGCCATTGAAGAAGCGGCGCAGGCCGAACAGGCTGCTAATTCGGCCTTCCAATGGCCATTGAAAGCGTGGCCAAGTTGCGGCACCTGTGGTTGAGTACACGCGATAAGCCGCTTTTTGTTCTGCTGCTTCGCGCTCGAAACGCGCTAACTGATCCTGATCTGGATTTACATACTGTGTTTGCGTAAGGGTGAGGTGTTGCTCGGCATAGGCACGATCGAGCACTTGGGTGCTGGCTAGCAGCTGGCCGTCCGCCGTCAGTAGCGCTTGCTCACCAGCATCGGAAAGTCCGAGACCGATTACCGCCATGGCTTGATTAGCGACCTTTCCGACCCAGACGGGATGACTCTGATAGCTCGGTGCCTGACCTTGGGCTGCCGCTGTCATTACAGCGTCAGACACCGGCACAAGCCAGAGTCCGCCGGTAACCGTGGTGTGGCTGATCTGAATTGCTGCAGCGGACAGTAATGCGCTCGATGTAGATGCCATCGGATCGGTCGTAGAGTTCATCGCCTCTGTTGTGGCACAGGCTGTGAGTGCCCAGGTCAGGACCAGCGCGGATGCTGTAGTGCAGCGCGGAAATTGGCTCATGAAGCGGCCCCTGCAAGATCAATGGCGGTGACCGTGGCAGCAATTTCGCCCTGGCCCAAGCGAGCACGAATGGTCTGACCTATCGCCACATCGCTAGCCCTGCGCAGGACATCGCCATGCTCAGCTGAAACGATGGCATAGCCACGAGCCAGCACGGCCAGTGGGCTTACGGAGTGGACGCGTTGTACCAAGCTCATGAGCTCTTGTCGCTGTTGTTGCAGCTGCCGTTGCAGGCCACGCTGGCCACGCATTGCCAGAGCGTCCAGCAGTTGCTTCAGCGCCGGGAGCTGTCGAGCTGGGTGTCGAGCCTGCAGGCGGGACAGGCGTTGTTGCAAACGCTCTCGGCGCTGACCCATGATTTGCTGGATCTGGCGTGTCAGGCGTAGTTCAAGCTCATCCAAGCGCTGGCGCTGATCCTGCAGCTGCCGGGCCGGGCTGCGCAGGCGTCGTTGCAGGGTGGTCAAGGCCAGCTGCTGACGCTGGCGTTCGCGCAGCCATGCACGCAACAGGCGGCTGTGCGCGACGGCGACCTGCTCGCGCCACTGCTGCTGATCCGGGCTGACCAGCTCGGCAGCGGCCGAAGGTGTGGGCGCACGAACATCCACCACAAAGTCGGCAATGGTGAAGTCGATCTCATGGCCTACACCGCTCACCACCGGCACCGGCATCTCGGCCAGCGCGCGCACTACGGCTTCGTCATTGAAGGCCCACAAATCCTCCAGCGAACCACCGCCGCGCGCCACAATCACCACATCAAATGGCGGCACGGCTTGCCCGTTTGCATCTTGAAAGTCTTGTGCATGCAGCTGCTTCAGCAGCGCCAGACCTGCCACGATGGCCGGTGGCGCCTCCGTGCCCTGCACCGGCACCGGAATCAAGGTCACCGGCAAGCCCGGCGCGCGCCGTCGCAACACTTGCAGAATGTCACGCACCGCCGCGCCACTCGGCGAGGTGACGATTGCCACGCCGCGTGGGTTGGCCGGCAAGGCGCGCTTGCGCTCGGCGGAGAACAGGCCTTCAGCCGCCAGCCGTGCCTTTAGCATTTCATAGGCCTGCTGCAACGCGCCGCGCCCGGCATCCTCCAGATGCTCGACCAGCAGCTGATAATCACCGCGCGGGGCATAAAGGCTGACCCGCGCTCGCACCAGCACCTGCTGGCCGTTCTGCGGTGGCTGCTGCAGCTTCGATGCCGTGCGCGCGCCCTTGAACATGGCCGCGCGCACCTGCGCCTGATCATCTTTCAGTGTGAAATACAGATGCCCGGAGCTGGGTGCCGACACATTCGACAGCTCGCCGCGCAGCCAGATGCGCCCGTAATTGAACTCCAGCAACTCGCGCACGCTGCCATTGAGCTGGCTCACGCTAAGAACGGTGGGGGTTTGCGACGACATGATCAGTACCCAGGACTCGAATAGCCAGTGCCGGAAAGTATAGGGGGCGGCGCTGACGAGGGTCACTGAAATCGTTATACTACGCGGCTAATTTTATTGGAGTAGCAGCCATGCTCGACATCGTTCAAGAAGCCCTGACCTTTGATGATGTGCTGCTGCTGCCTGCGTACTCGAATGTGCTGCCCAAAGACGCTTGCCTGAAGACGCAGCTCACGCGCGGCATCCAGCTCAATGTGCCGCTGGTTTCTGCCGCCATGGACACCGTCACCGAAGCGCGCATGGCCATCGCCATGGCCCAGGAAGGCGGCATCGGCATCCTGCACAAGAACATGGACATCGCCGCCCAGGCCGCCGAAGTGCGCCGTGTGAAGAAATTCGAAGCTGGTATGGTGCAGGATCCGATCACCGTCAGTCCGAAGACCACGGTCGGCGAGCTGATCGAGCTGACCCAGGCCAACCGTATTTCCGGCGTACCGGTCATGCAAGGCGACCAGGTGGTTGGCATCGTCACCAGTCGCGACCTGCGCTTCGAAACACGCATGGATCTGCCGGTGTCGGCCATCATGACCCCGCAAGACAAACTGGTCACGGTGAAGGAGGGCGAGTCGCCCGAGCGCATCAAGGCCTTGTTGCACGAACATCGCATCGAGAAGGTGCTGGTCATCGATGACGACTTCCGCCTCAAGGGTCTGATCACGGTCAATGACTTCCAGAAAGCCGAGCGCTTCCCGAATTCGTCCAAGGACGCGCATGGTCGCCTGCGTGTTGGTGCTGCCGTGGGCACGGGTGCTGAAACGCCGGCGCGTGTCGAGGCGCTGATCGAGGCTGGCGTGGATGTGCTGGTGGTGGATACCGCCCACGGTCACAGCCAGGGCGTCATCGACCGTGTGCGCTGGATCAAGGAACATTACCCGTCCATGCAGGTCATCGGCGGCAACATCGCCACCGGTGAAGCTGCGCTGGCGCTCATGGAAGCGGGTGCCGATGCCGTCAAGGTCGGCATCGGTCCGGGCTCGATCTGCACCACACGCATCGTTGCCGGCATCGGCGTGCCGCAGATTTCTGCCATCGACCTCGTGGCCCGTGCGCTGAACAACCGCATCCCGCTCATCGCCGACGGCGGCATCCGCTTCTCTGGCGACATCGCCAAGGCCATCGCCGCCGGTGCCAGTTGCATCATGGTCGGCTCGCTGCTGGCCGGTACCGAAGAGGCGCCGGGCGAGGTCGAGCTGTTCCAGGGTCGCTACTACAAGGCGTATCGCGGCATGGGCTCGCTGGGTGCCATGGCGCAGCGTGGCGGCGGCTCGGCCGACCGTTATTTCCAGGATGCCTCGGCGGGCGTCGAAAAGCTGGTGCCGGAAGGCATCGAAGGGCGCGTCGCCTACAAGGGCCCCATGAGCGGCATCATCCACCAGATGCTCGGCGGCCTGCGTTCGAGCATGGGTTACACCGGCTCGGCCAATATCGAAGATATGCGCAGCAAGCCCAAGTTCGTGAAGATCACCTCGGCCGGCATGAAGGAATCGCATGTGCACGATGTGACCATCACCAAAGAAGCCCCGAACTACCGCGTAGGTTGAGAGCCGTAACATGACCCACGATATTCACGCCCACCGCCTGCTCATCCTCGATTTCGGCTCGCAGTACAGTCAGCTCATCGCCCGCCGCGTACGCGAGCTCGGCGTGTATTGCGAGCTGCGCGCCTTCGACATGACGGACGACGAGATTCGCGCCTTCAATCCGAAGGGCATCATCCTCTCCGGTGGCCCGGAGTCGGTCACTGAAGCCGGCAGCCCGCGTGCCCCGGCCAGCGTGTTCACGCTTGGCGTACCGGTGCTGGGCATCTGCTACGGCATGCAGACCATGGCCGAGCAGCTCGGCGGTCGCGTGGAGGGCTCGAACATCCGCGAATTCGGCTATGCTGAAGTCACCGTCGAATCCGATCTCGCGCAAGCCACCAACAACAGCGCCGACACTCGTCACGATGCCTTCTTCGGCGATCTGCACGACCGTCGCAATGCCGATGGCGAATCGCTGCTCGATGTCTGGATGTCGCATGGCGACAAGGTCGTCGCCATCCCGGACGGTTTCCGTGTCACCGCGTCCACGCCGAGCTGCCCGATTGCCGCCATGGCCGACGAGGCCCGCGACTTCTACGGCGTACAGTTCCACCCGGAAGTCACGCACTCGAAGCAGGGCGGCGCGCTGCTGCAACGCTTCGTACACGACATCTGCCAGACGCAGGCGCTGTGGACCCCCGAAAACATCGCCGAAGACGCCATCCGCCGTGTAAAAGCACAAGTGGGCGATGATCAGGTGCTGCTCGGCCTGTCCGGCGGCGTCGATTCCTCGGTGGTTGCCGCGCTGCTGCACAAGGCCATCGGCGACAAGCTCACCTGCGTGTTTGTGGACAACGGTCTGCTGCGCAAAGGCGAGGGCGATCAGGTCATGGCCATGTTCGCGAAGAACATGGGCGTCAAAGTCATTCGCGTCGATGCCGAAGATGAGTTCCTCGGCAAGCTCGCCGGCGTGTCTGACCCGGAAGCCAAGCGCAAGATCATCGGCAACACCTTCATCGATATTTTCGACCGCGAATCGGCCAAGCTCGCGGCTGGCGGCGTGAACTGGCTGGCCCAGGGCACGATCTACCCCGATGTCATCGAGTCGGCGGCCAGCAAGACCGGCAAGGCCCATGTCATCAAGTCGCACCACAATGTGGGCGGCTTACCCGAGCACATGAAAATGAAGCTGGTGGAGCCGCTGCGCGAGCTGTTCAAAGACGAAGTCCGCAAGCTCGGTCTGGCGCTTGGCCTGCCTTACGACATGGTGTATCGCCACCCGTTCCCCGGCCCCGGTCTGGGCGTGCGCATCCTCGGCGAAGTGAAAAAGGAATACGCGGATATCCTGCGCGAAGCCGACCACATCTTCCTCGAAGAGCTGCATGCGGCCGGCTGGTACCACAAGACCTCGCAGGCCTTCGTCGTGTTCCTGCCGGTGAAGTCGGTCGGCGTCGTCGGCGATGGCCGTCGCTACCAGTGGGTGGTGTCGCTGCGTGCCGTCGAAACCATCGACTTCATGACCGCGCGCTGGGCGCATCTGCCCTACGAGCTGCTGGAGAAGGTGAGCAATCGCATCATCAACGAAATCAGCGGCATTTCGCGTGTGGCCTATGATGTGAGCAGCAAGCCGCCGGCCACGATCGAGTGGGAATAAGGCCACGATCATGACTGAGCAGGCCGCGCGTGATGAGCATTTCATGCGCCTGGCCCTGGCAGAGGCCGAGCAAGCGGCGGCCAAAGGCGAAGTGCCTGTGGGTGCCGTCATCGTGGCGGCAGACCAGCAAACGGTGATTGCCAGCGGCCACAATCAGCCCATCTCCAGCAAAGACCCCACCGCGCACGCTGAAGTGGTGGCGTTGCGGGTCGCGGCGCAATACCTGCAAAACTACCGGCTTGATGGCTGCACGCTGTATGTGACCCTGGAGCCCTGCACTATGTGCGTGGGTGCGCTGGTGCATGCGCGTTTGGCGCGGGTCGTCTTCGCGGCCAGCGAGCCCAAGGCCGGCTCCTTGCTGAGTGCACGGCAGCTCATGGCTCCGGAGGCGGGGTATTTCAATCATCGTTTTGCCTGGCAGGGCGGGGTTTTGGCAGAAGAGGCAGCCTCTCGACTCAGTGCTTTTTTTAAAGCCAAGCGAGCATCATCTCAGGCGAAATAGGCTTGGGCTTGCGCCATCCCGGTGGCACAATCTAGCCAAATAAAAGCCGGATGATGTCATCGTGATCACCACTGTTGTTCTGCCTGTCGCCGGTCTCGGTACCCGTTTCCTGCCTGCTACCAAATCCGTTCCCAAAGAGCTGTTGCCTGTCGTCGACAAGCCCTTGGTGCAATACGCTATCGAGGAAGCTTTTCGTGCCGGTATCCGCCATGTGGTGCTGGTCAGCTCGCCGGTAAAGACCGCGCTGGAGCGTCATTTGCAGCCGGCAGATCCTGCGTTGGTGGCGGAGCTGGCGGCCAAAGGCAAGCAGGATTTGCTGGCCGCCTTGCAGTCCGCCACGCCGGACGGTTTGCAGCTGTCGGTGGTGTATCAGGAGCAGGCGCTGGGCCTGGGCCATGCCGTGCTGTGTGCTCGCGAAACGCTGGCGGCCACAGCCGAGGGTGAGCAGCAGACTTTTGCCGTGATGCTGCCGGATGACTTCATTGATGCACCGGAAGCCGGCTGCTTGGCGGACATGGTTGCGCTGCATCGCAATACGGGTGCTTGGTCGCTGGCGGTGGAGGAAGTGCCGCGCGAGCAGACGGACAAATACGGCGTGGTATCGCTGGCCGCCGGTTCCAGCCGCATGACGGCGATGGTGGAGAAGCCGAAGCCGGCCGATGCACCCAGCAATCTCGCGGTAGTGGGGCGCTATGTGCTGCCGGGTGCGGTGTTTGCAGCATTGGCCGAGGTCAAGCCCGGTGCCGGTGGTGAAATTCAGCTCACCGACGGCATTGCCGCGTTGCTTGCGAGCCACGATATCCGCGCTCACCGCTTTGCCGGTGTGCGTTACGACTGCGGCAGCAAGCTCGGCTATGCCAAGGCCAACATGGCGCTGGCGTTGCGCGATCCGATCATGGCCGCGCCCTTGAAAGCCTGGCTGAAGGCCGAGGCGTTGGTATGATTCAGCCCCGGCATCAGCTGGCCGCTTGGCAGCAGTTGCTAACCCAGCATGCGCCGCGTTGGCGGGCGGCGCATCTGCGCGATGTCTGGTCGGATGCGCAGCGCAGTGTCACTTTGAGTAGGGCCTTTGATGGCCTGTATCTCGATTTCAGCAAGCAGCGACTAGACGCCGATACCTTTGCGGCGTTGCTGCAGCTGGCCGAGCAGGCGGACTTGCCGGGTGCCATCCAGCACTTGCTGCGCGGCGATCGCGTCAATGGCAGCGAGAACAGGCCAGCCTTGCACACGGCTTTGCGCCTGCCGCGTGGCGAAGTGCTGCCGGTGGAAGGCGAAAATGTGAATGTTGCCGTGCACGCCAGCCTAGATCGTGTGCGCTCAATCGTGCATCGTATTCATGCGCATCAATGGCGTGGTGTGACCGGCGAGGCCATTACCGATGTGGTGAGCATTGGTGTGGGTGGCTCGGATCTGGGGCCGTTTCTGGTCACGCAGGCCTTGGCCGAGTTTGCGCCACCCGAAGCGCGTGGTTTGAAGCTGCATTTCGTCAGCTCCATTGACGGCACGCAAATCGCCGATCTGCTTGATGCCCTGCGCCCGGAAACAACGCTGTTCATCGTCGCCTCCAAATCCTTTACCACCATTGATACGCTGTCGAACTTCGAGACAGCGCTGGCGTGGATGCTGGTGCGTATTCCTGATCGTGCGCGAGTGGTGCGCCACCATGTCATCGGCGTGTCGGCCAAGCCTGAGAAAATGACCGCGTTCGGCATTCCCGAGAGCAACCAGATTCCGTTCTGGGATTGGGTCGGCGGGCGCTTCTCGCTGTGGTCGGCGATTGGTTTGCCGATTGCGCTGCAGCTGGGCATGGCCGGCTTCGAGCAGCTACTGGCGGGTGCTCATGCCATGGATAAGCACTTCAGTGAAGCCTCGCTGGCAGACAACCTGCCGGTCATCATGGGCTTGCTGACGGTGTGGAACTCGACTTTTCTCGGCATCAACGCGCAGGCCATCCTGCCTTATGACGCGCGCCTGAAATTGTTCCCGGCCTATCTCACGCAGCTGGTCATGGAAAGCAACGGCAAGTCGGTGGATCGCGACGGGCAGGCGCTGGATTACAAGACCTGCCCGATTCTCTGGGGCGAAGTGGGCTCGAATGCGCAGCACGCGTTCTACCAGCTGCTGCATCAGGGCACACAACCCGTGACCTGCGATTTCATCGCGCCGATCCGTCGTTACAGTCGCTGTGACGAGGCCGGCACCTCGCTGCAATCGCAGCACTTGCTGTCGTTGGCGAACTGCTTTGCGCAGTCGCGCGGGCTCATGCTCGGAGACCCCAGTGATGACGGCCATCGTCACTATCCCGGCAATCAGCCATCGAACACCTTGCTGCTGGGCGAGTTGACGCCCTACAGCATGGGCCAGCTCATCGCGCTGTACGAGCATCAGGTGTATGTGGCGTCGGTGATCTGGAACATCAATCCGTTTGACCAGTGGGGCGTGGAGCTGGGCAAGAAAATGGCGACCACAACCTATGGTGTGCTCACCCGTGGCGAGTCACTGGCGACGCTGGATCCTTCCTCTCAACAGTTGCTGCAACGAGTGCTGCGAACATGAAAATCGCCATTCTGGGTCAATCCTTCTATGCCTGGGTGGCGGCGGTGCAGATGGCCTCGCTGGGCCACCAGATCACGCTATGCCCGGCTGAGCACACGCTGATTACCGAGCCCGACACCGAGTTGCAGCGTGAATCCGGCCTGATGACGGCGCTGCGCGATCAGGTGCGCGCCGGGCGCTTGCGCTTTGGTCGTGGCGCCGATGTGGCACTGCGGGCATCGGGTCATGCCGCCATTTCATCGGTGGCGCCGGAGCAGATCTGGTTTGCCCAGACGGCGTTGCCGGCCGCGGACTTGCAGCTCAGCTTGGCAGCGATGCAGGCGCAGCGGAGCAATGGGCCGGCCCCGGCCATTTGTGTGCTCACACCTTATCCGGTGGGCTCACTCTCGGCCTTGCAAGCCAGCGCCGGCGATGCCTTGGTGTATTCGCTGTCGCTGTTTGTGCGCGCCGGCTCAGCCCTGAGCGACTTTGTTGCGCCGCCATTTCTGCTGCTGGGCTGCGATCGTCCTGAGCACGAAAGTGAGCTGCGCGAACTGTTCCGGCCCATTGCCCGGCGCTCCCGCGAAGTCATGATCGTGCCGCTGGCGGCGGCAGAGTTGATCAAAAGCAGCATCAACGGTTTGCTGGCCACGCGCATGAGCTTCATGAACGAAGTCGCCGCGTTGTGCGAGCCCTTGGGCGTAGATGTGGATATCGTGCGGCAGGGCATGGCGGCCGACCCGCGCATCGGTGCTGCCTATCTCGACCCCGGCTGCGGCTTTGGCGGCCCCAGCTTCTCTGGCGAGCTGCTGGATTTCTCTCGCACCCTGAAGACCACGCTGGATCTGGATCAGCTCGGCATGGTGGAGCAGGCGCTGCGCATCAACGAGCGACAGCGCGAAGTGCTGTTTCGCAAGCTCTGGCGCTGCTTTGACGGCGAGCTGGCGGGTCGGCGCATTGCCATCTGGGGCGCATCCTACAAACCGGATTCGGCCATTGTTACCGATTCGGCCGTGCATCCGCTGTTGCAGGCGCTATGGGCTCAGGGCGCGCACACCGTGGTCTATGACCCGCTGGCGGCGGCTGCCCTGCGCGAGGTCTATCCCGAGCAAGTGCTGCTGACGCTGGCCGACAACGCGCTGGCTGCCGCTGACGGTGCCGATGCCATGGTGCTGGTCACAGCCTGCGACGAATTCCAAAGCCCCGATTTCCACGCGCTGCATGCTGCCTTGAAACGGCCGCTGGTGCTGGACGGACGCAATCTGTACAGCCCGGAAGCCATGGCGGCCATGCGTTTTCAGTATGTCGGTATCGGGCGCGGCGAAGTGGTCTGACAGATGTTGATTAGCATCAGTCGCCTGACATTTCATTCCTCCTTTTTTCGGTGTGCCAACAACTATGCAAATGACTCAATCCGCCAAGCTGTCCGCCTTCAAAGCCTATGATGTGCGCGGCCCGGTGCCGGCTCAGCTGCATATCGACATGGTTTACGCCATCGGTCGTGCTTATGCCCGCGTCATCCAGCCGCAGGGGCCAGTGGCGATCTGCTATGACATTCGCGACACCAGCCAGGATTTCGCTCGCGTGCTGGCCGCCGGCCTCAATGCCGAGGGCGTGGCTACACGGAACATCGGCTTGGGCGGCACCGAGATGGTCTATCACGCAGCCGGCCAGCCGGGCATGGGCGGCGGCATCATGATTACCGCCAGTCATAATCCGGTCGGCGATAACGGCATCAAGATGGTACGCGCCGAGGCCAGGCCGATCAGCGGTGATGACGGTCTGGGCGAAATTGAAGCCTTGACTCGTCAGTTACTGGCCGAGCACGCGCTCGCGCTGGGGCAGGCGGATGGCTACGCATTCGGCCCGCTGACCGATGGCAGCCAGTATCGGCCCGATGCAGCACTGCATGTGCCTCTGGATTTGCACGACAGCTATATCGGCAAGGTGCATTCGTTTGTCGATTTTCCGGCCTTGCAAAAAGCGTTGCAGGCACGCGCCGATGCCGGCCGCCCGCTGAAGCTGGTGGTCAATGCCGGTAACGGCTGCGCTGGCCCGACTTTTGATGCGCTGGTGGCGGGCTTGGCGATCGACATCACGCGAGTATTCCATGAGCCGAACGGCCAGTTCCCCAATGGCGTGCCGAACCCGATGCTGGCCAAGTGCCAAGAAGATACGGCGAGCGTGGTACGCGCCGAGAAAGCGGACCTAGGCATTGCTTGGGATGGTGACTTCGATCGCTGTTTCTTTTTTGATGAAACCGGTGCGTTTATTGAGGGCTACTACCTGGTGGCGCTGCTCGGCACACAGCTCCTGCAGCACGAGGCGGGTAGTGCAGTGGTTTACGACACTCGCCTGACCTGGAATACGATTGCTCAGGTTGAGGCCATGGGCGGCCGGGCTGTGGTCAGCAAATGCGGTCACAGCTTCATCAAGGCCGCACTGCGTAGCGAAAATGCGGTGTACGGCGGCGAAATGTCTGCCCACCATTACTTCCGCGACTTCCACTACTGCGACTCAGGCATGATCCCCATGCTGCTGATGCTGGAGCGCTTGGTGGCCGAAGACCAGCCATTGTCATCGCTGGTGGCGAAAGCGCAGGCGGCTTACCCGTGCAGCGGCGAAATCAACTTCAAGGTGACGGATGCGAAAGCGGCTATCGCCCGTGTTGAGGCGGCGGTGCTGGCCGAGCTGGCGGCCGGTCGTGAAACCTTGATCACGGAGTCTGCCTTGGATGGCTTGAGTCGCGAGTTCCCGCAGTGGCGTTTCAATCTGCGCATGAGCAACACCGAGCCGGTGGTGCGTTTGAATGTGGAGGCGCGTGCAGATACCGCGCTGATGCAGGCGCGTACGGCGTGGCTGCAGGGGTTATTGCTGGCAGAAAAGCCAGCTTAATGCAGAACCATGCGGGGTTTGACATGCACATGCTGCCAGTTAGGCGCCAGACTCCAGCGCCTGGTCGCACGAACGAATGCGCCGATGCCTGCGCCTGCCAGCAAACCTGAACAAAACATGATGATGATCATTTGATGTGCCCCCAAGAATTTCTGAACCCTGATTCTGGGGCGGCAATGCAGCGTTAGCTGTCGTGTACATGTTCTAAGATCGTAAGGTTAGCGCACGAATTGTTTTGCTTTTGCAACTGACGAGTGATGGTTTGAGATGTTGATGACGATACTGATGGGGCTGGTCGCATTTCTGGCGACTCTGGCGCTGACTGAAGCTTTCAGGCGCAAGGCGCTGGCTAGCCAATGGCTTGATATGCCGAACTCACGCAGTTCGCATGTGCGGCCCACACCGCGAGGCGGCGGCATCGTTTTCGCCGTGGTCTTTTTACTCATGGCCTGCCTGCTGCGGCTTGCCGGCGTTGCCGACACACTGCCGAGCATGTTTTTCGTGAGCATGGGCATCATCGCACTCTGTGGGCTAGTGGATGACCGCGCTTCCTTGTCGGCTCGTGTACGCCTGAGTGTTCAAGGGGCGGCTTGCGTTGGCTTGGTCATGGCGATCAATGGTTTGCCGACCTTGCCCGTGTTTGGCGAGATTTGGCAGCTGGGCTGGTGGGGTAGCGTACTGGCTTGGCTATTTCTGATGTGGCTGCTGAATTTGTTCAATTTCATGGATGGTATTGATGGCATTGCCGCCACGCAGGCCATATCCGTGTTGGTGGGTGGTGCGTTGTGTCATTGGCTTGCCGGCTCTCAGTCAGATCTGGCGTTGCTGGCGTTGTTATTGGCAGCCGCCTGTGCGGGATTTCTATGCTTGAACTGGCCACCTGCGCGTATTTTCATGGGCGACAGCGGCAGTGCTTTTCTCGGCTTTGCTATTGCCGCTATGGCGCTGTACTCGGCAAAAGGTGATACGCCGCTGTTCTGGTGCTGGGTATTACTCATGGGGGTGTTTGTGGTGGATGCCACTCTGACCTTGTGCCGTCGCGTACTAAATGGTGAAAAGCCTTGGGAGGCTCATCGCAGTCATGCTTACCAGCATGCCAGTCGCCAATATGATTCGCATCGCTCGGTTACGCTAGTGGTGCTGGCGATTAATGTTTTCTGGCTGCTACCCTTGGCATTGCTGGTTGCGGCAGGTCGTCTGGAGGGTGCATTTGCGACCTGTATAGCCTATGCTCCATTGCTCTTTCTTGCGTTCAAGTCGGGTGCCGGAAGGCCAGACTAAGCCACTTCAACCATCAAGGACGATGTTAGAAAAGCCCGGATTTTGCCGTGGGGTCATAATTAATGTCTGTGATGTTGTCGTTGTCGTTGCTCCCGCGTCGAGTCAAGCAGTTTGGTCTGGGGATGTTGGATACCCTGGCCATGCCAGTGGTGTTGCATCTTTCTTATATGTTGCGATTGGGCGACTGGCCGACCCCAGGGCTTATTCCACCCAGCATTTATGCCATTTTATCGGGTGCCACAGTAGGCATGCTGGCCATGGTCGGTGTGTATCGCATTGTGGTGCGTGCCTTCGACGAAACCTTGCTGCGTGACATTGTGCTTGGTCTGGTACTGGTTTCTGCGCTTCTGCAGCTATGGGGTGCTCTGATCCCTGATTTAGTGTTGCCGCGCACGGTCCCGTTCATTTTTGTGGGCCTGGCATTTTTCTGGCTCTGGGGCAGTCGCACCTTGATTCGTGCCCTGGTGGTTCTGGAAACACGCTCAGATGGCGAACCGGTGGTGATCTATGGTGCCGGCCGTCGCGGCCGTCAGGTCATTTCAGCACTGAAAAACACCCCCTTGCATGCCATTGCGCTTCTGGACGATGACCCTGAACTCATCGGCACCTCCGTCGCCGGCTTGAATGTACACAGTGGTGCAAGGCTGGAAAAACTGCTGGATCGACTACCCGTGAGCAAGCTTTTGCTGGCCATGCCGTCGTTGCCGCAGGAGCGTCTGAAAGCGATTCTGGCTATTGCCGAGCCATTGCAAGTCAAAGTCTGCGCATTGCCAGCCATGGATCATTTAGTCAATGGCGAGCTGCAAGTCAGCGATTTGCGTGAGGTCGACATTGTCGACTTGCTCGGGCGTGAGCCGGTTGAGCCTGATCCTGCGCTGCTGCAGGCCAACATTCAGAGCCAGATTGTTTTAGTGACTGGTGCTGGCGGCTCCATCGGCTCTGAGTTGTGCCGTCAAATCGCCCGTTGTTTCCCGCGCAAACTGCTGCTTTGGGATGTCGCCGAATACAACCTCTATGCCATCGAGCATGAACTTCGACGCCAATACCCGAGCATTGAGATTGTTGCCGTGCTGGGGTCGATACTGGAGCAAGACCGCCTGGAGCGGCTGATGCGACTGCATGCGGTGCAAACGGTGTATCACGCAGCGGCTTACAAGCATGTACCGCTGGTGGAAACCAATCCGTTCAGCGGACTGTGGAACAATGTGCAGGGCACTTGGAGTGCCTCAGTGGCTGCCCGCAATGCCGGGGTAAATACCTTCGTACTGATCTCCACAGACAAAGCCGTGCGTCCCACCAATGTCATGGGCGCGTCGAAGCGCCTAGCCGAAATGGTGTTGCAAGCGTTGGCGGCCGAGCAATCGGGTCAGACTCGCTATGTCATGGTGCGCTTTGGCAATGTGTTGGGCTCTTCTGGCTCGGTGGTGCCACTTTTTCGGAGTCAGATTGCCAGCGGTGGCCCGGTTACCATCACTCACCCCAATATTACGCGTTATTTCATGACCATTCCCGAGGCCAGCCAGCTGGTGATCCAGGCAGGAGCTTTGGGGAAGGGTGGTGATGTGTTTGTGCTAGACATGGGCGAACCGGTGCTTATTCTGGACTTGGCCAAGCAGATGATTCAGCTCAGCGGGCGCACGCTGAGGTCAGCCGAAAATCCCGCTGGGCAGATCGAATTGGTCTTTACGGGCTTGCGCCCGGGCGAAAAGCTCTATGAAGAGCTGCTTATTGGCGATGATGTGGCGCCCACCACGCATCCACGCATTATGTCGGCCTACGAAAAGCACATTGAGCTGGTCTTGCTGAAACAGGTATTAGCACGCATTCAAGATCTGGCCGATCGCCAAGATGTAGCTGGCTTGAAGGCGCTGCTGGCGACCGTGATTCAGGGCTATGTGCCCGACATGATTTCTGTGGGTGCAGCTGTGGATGGGCCGGCGAGCGCGATAGGCAAACAATCCGAGCTGGCGCAGTGAGGGTATTAGTCACGGGGGCCTCAGGCTTTGTTGGCTCGCAGCTCGCACCAGCCCTGGCTCAGGTGGGTCATGAGGTGCTGGCAGTGTCGCGACAGGCCAAGGCGTGGCCAGGTATGCCAGGCCTTGTTGCGCAGTCCGGTATCGCCCTGGATGCGAATGAATCTGAATGGTTGGCATTGCTGGCGGATCAGGAGGTCGTGGTGCATGTGGCAGGCCGTGCACATGTCATGAAGGAGCAGGCGGCAGATGCCTTGGCGGAGTTTCGTCGAGTCAATGTGGATGCCACCTTACGGCTGGCCACGCTGGCGATTCAGTCCGGTGTGAGGCGTTTTATTTTCATCAGCTCCATCAAGGTCAATGGCGAGAGCACCGTGGCGGGTAGCGCCTTTGGGCCAGAGGATGCGCCAGCGCCCGTAGATGCGTATGGGCAATCCAAGCTGGAGGCCGAGCTTGGCCTCAAAGCGTTGGCAGCAGCCTCAGGTCTTGAGTTAGTGATTATTCGCCCTACGCTGATCTATGGTGTGGGTGCAAAAGGCAATCTCGCCTTGCTCAAGCGCCTTTTGCGTTGGCCCTTGCCTTTACCGCTGGGCAGTATTCGCAATCGTCGCAGTATGTTGGCACTGGATAATCTGGTGGATTTTATTGGGCTTGCCATTCAGCATCCGCGCGCATCGGGCCAGACCTTCTTGTTGGCGGATGTGACTTGGTCTACGCCTGAGTTGCTCCGCATCATGGCGGCTGGCTCTGGCCGGTCACTTTGGTTGCTGCCGATTTCTGTATCTTTTTTGTATCGGCTGGCCAGTCTTGTGGGCCGTTCAGTTTGGATAACACGGCTTTGTGGTAATCTCGAAGTCGATTCATCCGGGGCGAGCAAGCACCTAGGTTGGCAGCCGCCGGTCGCGCCTGTGCAGGCAGTGCAGCGCATGGCAATAGCCGACTGATCGGCGGGCGGTACCCGGACCTGTAGTCGCAACACTCAACGACAGGGCCGAGTTCGGCTCGCTTTTTCAGGTACTGTACATGTCTTCGCCCACCATCAGTCGCTTCTTGCCTCAGTCTCAACAAGAAGTCATCTCGCTTTCCGACTTGCTGAACCTACTTTGGGAGTCGAAAGTTTGGTTGGTAGCTTTTACTCTTGCGGGCCTGCTGCTCGGTGGCTTCTATGGCACCTTTAAAAAGCCGAGCTATGAGTTGAGTGCGCTAGTCCAAGTGGAAGGTAAAGGAAGTGGAGGTGCACTAGGTGCCACTCTGCAAGAGGTGCAAGGTATTTTTGATACGAACTCCGAGGCAGTCACTGAAATTGAGCTGATTCAATCGAACATGGTGCTCGGTCGTACAATTAAAGAGCTAAATCTGACCATCGATGCACAGGTTCGGTATGTGCCGATTATAGGTTCAGCGATTGCTCGGCACTATAAAGGCAAAGGTATTGCGCCGGGTTTTGGACCATTTGGCTGGGGCGGGGAAAGCATTGAGGTCACGCAGTTTGATATACCGGAAGTATATCAAGGGCAGCGTTACACCATTACTCAACAAGCACATGAGAAGTTTGAAATTGCAGGCCCGGGACTCAACAAACCGTATATAGGCCAGGTCGGTCGGCCAGTTTTGTTGGAAACCGCTGAAGGCCCCATGGCACTATTTGTGCGCGATATTCAGGCGCGGCCTGGTACCCAGTTTCGTGTGCAGCGTTTGTCCGAAATCGATGCCATTGACATGGTTCGAGACAAGCTGATGGTTCAGGAGAAGGTCAAACAATCGAACATTCTCAAGCTGACACTGACCGATGACAGTCCGGCCCAAGGCATGGAGTTGCTCAACAAAATTGCATCGAACTATGTGCGACAGAATGTAGAGCGCAAGTCGGCTGAAGCGGAGCAGACCCTGAAATTTCTCAATGACCAGCTGCCAACCATCAAGAAGCAGCTGGATACCGCTGAAAGCAGCTTTAACGCTTACCGTGCAAGCAATAATGCGGTGGATGTAGACAAAGAAGGCTCGATTTTGCTGCAGGAGTCGGTTGCTGTTGAACGGCAATTAGTGGAGTTGCAATCGCAGCGCAAGGAGCTACTGGGCAAGTTCACGGCTGCGAATCCGCGTATTCAAACGCTGGACTCACAAATTGGCGTGCTGCAGGCCCGCCGCGGCAGTGTGGGTGGGCGTGTAGATAATCTGCCAAAAACGCAACAGCAAATTCTGCGTTTGACCCGCGACCTCAAGGTCAATACAGAGATGTACAACAATGTGCTGAATGACACGCAGCAGTTGCGTGTAGCGCAAGCTGGCACAGTTGGTAATGTGCGCGTGGTGGATTATGCGATGAAGCCCAAGGAACCAAAGTCACCAACATATCGTAAGTCTTTGGGTCTTGGTTTATTTTTTGGGTTCTTATTGGGTACGGCAGTTATTTTTGTTCGGAGCTGGCTGCTTAAAGGCGTAAAGGATGCAGCGTTAATCGAATCCACTTTAGGCTTGACGGTACTGGCTACCATTCCGGAAAGTACAGCCCAACAAAAAATCATGCGTAGCGAAAGTCAGAGTGGTAGCCGATTGCTGGTTACTCGAAGTCAGCACGACCTCGCGGTAGAAGGCATTCGCAGCTTGCGCACGGCACTGTATTTCTCGTCGCTGGATCGCAAGAATAACTGTACGGTGCTGACCGGCCCCAGCCCCGGCATTGGCAAGACATTCTTGACCGTCAGCTTGGCGGCATTGCAGGCTACCAATGGTGCGCGTGTACTGGTGATTGATGCCGACATGCGCCGCGGCCATATGCATGATTACTTTGCGGGTTCGCGTGAGGGTGGGCTTAGCGAAGTGATTGCACAAGAGCTGCCTCTGTCAGAAGCTATTCGTAACACAGCCGTGGAGGGGCTAGACTTCATGAGCACTGGCGTGCTGCCACCGAACCCGTCAGAGCTACTCCTGCATCCGCGCTTTGCCGCCATGCTGGAAAAAGTATCGGCCGATTATGATGCCGTATTCCTCGATTCCCCCCCCATGCTGGCGGTGACCGATGCAGTGATTATTGGTCGTCTTGCAGGTGCCACATTGTTGGTTGCACGCTATGGCCAGTCACTCATGACCGAGCTGGAGACTTGCTCCAAGCGTCTGGAACAAGCCAATGTGTTGATGGGTGGTGTAATTCTTAACCGCGTCGAGCGTTCCACAGGCTACCGTTACCACTACGAGTATCAAACGAGCGCGTCATGACACGCTACCTGCTTTCCATAGACCAAGGCACTACCAGCACACGCGCCATCGTTTTCGATGAGCTGGGCAACAAACGCTCCATGGCGCAGGTCGAACTGCAACAGCACTTTCCGGCCGATGGTTGGGTCGAGCACGATGCCATGGACATCTGGTGGGCCACGGAGACCGTGTGCCGCGATGTGCTACGCCGAGTGGGTTTGCATGCCCGTGATCTCGCGGCGATTGGCATTACCAACCAGCGCGAGACTACCGTGTTGTGGGATCGTAGCAACGGCATGCCGCTGCACAAAGCGATTGTTTGGCAAGACCGGCGTACCGGCGAGGTCTGCGCGCAGCTCAAGGCGGCGGGCCATGAAGCCATGGTACAGGCCAAGACCGGCCTGCTGCTCGATCCCTATTTCTCAGCCACCAAGCTGGCCTGGCTGCTAGACAATGTGCCGAATGCCCGCGAGCGCGCCGAGCGTGGCGAGCTGGCTTTCGGCACCATCGACAGCTGGCTGCTGTGGCGTTTGACGCACGGTCGTGAACACGCCACCGATGCCACCAACGCCTCGCGTACGCTGCTGTTCAATATCCACACCCAGCAATGGGATCCAGAGTTGCTGGAGCTGTTTCGTATTCCGACGGCTGTGTTGCCGGTCGTGAAGGACTCGAGCGACGACTTCGGCGTGTCCGCGCCTGACTTTCTCGGGGCCAGTGTGCCCATTTGCGGCATGGCGGGTGATCAGCAGGCCGCGCTCATCGGCCAAGCCTGCTTCAAGCCCGGCATGGTTAAAAGCACCTATGGCACTGGTTGCTTTATGGTGCTCAATACGGGCTCGACGGTTGTGCAATCGACCAATCGCCTGCTGTCTACCGTGGCATATCGTCTCAATGGCAAGCCCACTTACGCTGTGGAAGGCTCGATCTTTGTGGCCGGCGCCACCATTCAATGGCTGCGTGACGGCCTCAAGCTCATTGGCTCAGCCTCTGAAACCCAAGCTATTGCCGAAGCAACCGGCGATAGTCGTGGCGTGTACATGGTGCCAGCCTTCACCGGCCTAGGTGCCCCGTATTGGGACCCGCGTGCGCGTGGCGCAATCTTTGGCCTGACGCGTGATACTGGTATTGGTGAAATTGTGACTGCCGGCTTGCAGTCGGTCTGCTTTCAGACCCGTGACCTCATGGAAGCCATGACGCGCGATGGCGGTGATCCGGTCATCAACCTGCGTATTGACGGCGGCATGGTGGTGAACAACTGGGTGGCGCAATCGCTGGCCGACATCATTGGCGTGCCGGTAGATCGCCCGACTGTGACCGAAACCACGGCGCTCGGCGCCGCGTTCCTCGCCGGCCTGCGCGTGGGCGTGTTCGCATCGCTTGATGACATTACTGAGTTGTGGCATTGCGACCGTCGCTTCTCGCCAGTCATGCCAACCGATAAGCGTGCCAGCTTGTATGCTGGCTGGCTCGATGCCGTGCGGCGTGTGGCATCGCAGCCGGTAGAGCAGTAAGCATGGGAGCCATCCTGGTGACCGGCGGTGCCGGCTATATTGGCTCTCACACGGTGCTGCAGCTGCTCGAAGCGGGGCAGTCAGTCGTTGTTTTCGACAATTTTTCAAACAGCAAGCCGGAGGCAGTGCGGCGTGTTCGCAAGCTGGCCTCCGAAACATTGGCTTGTGCCATGGATGCTGTTCCGCTGACGCTGGTGACGGGCGGTGGCGCTGACGTGATCACGACGCTGGAACTGGCGTTGAATGATCAGGTCACCACGAATGCCGGCAACGACATCGTGCGCGTGGCCTGCCCCAGCCAGGACGACGCCGAGGCGCTGCCGCAGATCGCGCAGCACTCGCAGATCCCGGTCATCGCCGACATCCACTTCCAGCCCAAGTACGTCTTCGCCGCCATCGACGCCGGCTGCGCCGCGGTCCGCGTCAACCCGGGCAACATCCGCAAGTTCGACGACCAGGTCAAGGAGATCGCGGCCGCCGCCAAGGACCGCGGCACCTCGATCCGGATCGGCGTCAACGCCGGCAGCCTCGACAAGCGGATCATGGACAAGTACGGCCGGGCGACGCCCGAGGCGCTCGTCGAGTCCGCCGTCTGGGAGGCCGGCCTCTTCGAGGAGCACGACTTCCACGACTTCAAGATTTCGGTCAAGCACA
>CALEYY010000336.1 GCA_937928295.1 uncultured Moraxellaceae bacterium | reverse complement strand
GCATCGTGGGCGGGCGGCGGCATCGTCTCGCCCTTGTATCCGTGGCGCTATCCGCCGGCAGTCACTGCACTGGCACGCTGGGCGCAGGCGGCGTATCCCGCACTCGCCGAGGCATTGATTGCCGAAACCGGTATTGATTCCGAGCTAACGACCAGTGGCCTGCTGTTTCTGGATGCGCCCGATGCCCGCGATGCGCAAGCCTGGGCACAGCAGCAGGGCTTCGCCTGCTCAGCGTGGCAGCAACCGGCACTGCATCAGCAATGGCCCGGTCTGGCCCAGGATGTTGCGCAGGGCTTGTTTCTGCCCGAGGTGGCGCAGGTACGTAATCCGCGCTTGTTGAAAGCCTTGCGCGCGGCTCTGGCGCAAATGCCCAAAGTCACGCTGCTTGAGCAGGCCGAAGTGGTGCAAGTGCGTAGCCAGCCATCGCCACAGATCCAGTTGGTTTTCGGTGAAATTCTGGCTGCCGATGCCGTCGTGCTGACTGGCGGCGCATGGACGCAAAATTTGCTGCGAGATCTCGGCCTGAGCCTGCCGGTACGCCCGATCAAGGGTCAGATGCAGCTGTACCAAATCGCCCCCGGCGCGCTTACCACCATGATTCTGCGCAACGGCCATTATGTGATTCCACGCCGCGATGGCCTGGTGCTGTGCGGTTCGACGCTGGAAGACACCGGCTTCGACAAGTCCGTCACGGCCGTGGCGCACGAGAAGTTGCGTGCGGCGGCCATCTCGCTTTGGCCGGCCTTGGCGGATGCCGATTGCGTCGCGCAATGGGCCGGATTGCGACCCAGCTCGCCCAATGGCATCCCCTTCATTGGCGAGGTGCCGGGTCAGCCCGGCCTGTGGGTCAATGCCGGGCAGTTCCGCAACGGTCTGGTACTGGCTCCGGCATCGGCCCGGCTGCTTTGCGATCAGCTGCTTAAGCGCTCGCCGGTCATGGATGCCGCGCCGTATCAGCTCTTGCCGTAGCAGCGCTTGAAATAGCGGGCTGAGTCAGCCCGGCGGATGCTCGCGAAAATAGCTATCGCGATGCGCCTCGCTGCAAAACACCTTGCCGCGAGATTGTGTGCTTTCGCCCACCGGCACATGCACGCCGCATTGCGCGCAGGCCAGCATGGCTTGCGGATTTTTCGGGCTGGATGCGTTGCCGTCTTGCGTTGGCGGCAGCGCCTGCTTGTCGAGCAACTGGCGAACCAGCCGGTAGCCATACCAGGCCAGCGCCGCGAATATCAAAAAACGAATCAGGATCGCCATCAGTGTTTCCTTCAGCTTGGGCCAGACCTCGACTATCCTAGGCAACTTCGACACGACTGCAAGCTAAAAACATGTCCGTACGCATTGCTCTTGCCCAGCTCAACCTCCTGGTCGGCGACATTCCCGGCAATACCGCGCAGCTCATCCGCTCTGCCGAGCTGGCGCGCGACCAGCATCGCGCCGATGTCATTGTCTTTCCCGAGCTGAGCCTGACTGGCTACCCGCCCGAGGATTTGCTGCTGCGCCCGAGTCTGGCGCTGCGTGTGGAGCAGGCGCTGGCGCTGCTGAGCGCGGTGCGCGGTATCACGCTGGTGTTTGGCTTGCCGGAAACGCATGCGGATGGCCTGCGCAATGCCGCCTGGGCGCTGCGTGACGGCGTTGTGCTGGCGCGCTACGCCAAGCAGCAGCTGCCTAATAATCAGGTATTCGATGAGCGACGCTATTTCGTGCCCGGTCACGATGCCGTGGTGTTCGAGCAGAACGGCCTGCGGCTGGCGCTGACCATCTGCGAAGACATCTGGCATGTGGCTCCGGCTCAGGCCGCCAAGGCCGCCGGTGCCGAGCTGATCCTGAACCTGAATGCCTCGCCGTTTCATGCCGGCAAGGCCAGCGAGCGCCAGGCCGTGGTCGCCGAGCGTTGCCGCGAAACCGCGCTGCCGGTGGTCTATTGCAACCTCGTCGGCGGCCAGGATGAGCTGATCTTCGATGGCGGCTCGTTCGTGCTTCAGGCCGATGGCACGCTGGCTCTGCAAGCGCCGTGGTTCGAGGCCGGCCTGTACTGCGTCGATTTCGATGCCGCCACGCAGCGCTTCCGGCCAGCACAGCAAGAGCCGATGCCATCGCTGGAAGCCTCGGTCTATCAGGCGCTGGTGCTGGCGGTGCGCGACTACACCAACAAGTGCGGCTTCAAGGGCATCGTGCTCGGCCTGTCGGGCGGTATCGATTCGGCGCTGACGCTGGCGGTTGCGGTCGATGCGCTCGGTGCCGAACGCGTGCGCGCGGTCATGATGCCCTATCGCTACACGGCCCAGATCAGCCTGGACGATGCCGAGGAGGAGGCGAAGACTCTGGGCGTGCATTATTCCGTGCTCAGCATCGCGCCCATGGTCGAGGCTTTCAGCGCGACGCTGGTGGATACTTTCGCCGGTATGGCCGCCGATAAGACCGAAGAGAATCTGCAGGCGCGTTCGCGCGGCGTGTTGCTCATGGCCATCTCCAACAAGCTCGGCTATTTGGTGCTCACCACCGGCAACAAATCCGAGATGTCGGTGGGTTATGCCACGCTCTATGGCGACATGGCGGGCGGCTTCGATGTGCTCAAGGATGTGCCGAAAACGCTGGTATTCAGGCTCTGCGAATGGCGCAACGCGCAGTCGCCGGCGCATCCGCCGATCCCGCAGCGCGTGATTGACCGGCCGCCATCTGCAGAACTGGCCCCGGATCAGAAGGACGAAGACTCGCTGCCGCCCTATCCGGTACTGGACGAAATCCTGCGCCGCTATGTCGAGTGCGATGAAAGCGCCGAGGCCATCATCGCAGCCGGTTTTGATCGCGAGACGGTGCTGCGCGTGCTCAGGCTGGTGGACATCAACGAATACAAGCGCCGGCAGGCGGCCACCGGCCCGCGCATTACCCAGCGCGGCTTCGGCAAGGATCGTCGCTATCCGATCGTGAATGGCTGGAAAATCGGCGCGTAAGGCGCGTAAAAGCAGCGCGCAAATAAACGGTTACCCGCCTAGCGAAACGAAACATCGTGGTCTAGCTTTACAGAACAACGAGTCTCAAGGAGGAGACCGGATGTTTTGCAAATACACGGCTTTCAAATACACGATCGTCAAAAGCATTGCTCTGTTGCTGCTCTGCCTGTGCGCGCAGGCTGAGCCTCTGTTGCCGCATTCCCGATATGGCCAGCCACCGCTGTTGTTATCAGAGCCGTCACTAGAGCTGTCGCCCAAGCTCTGGCTGACCCTAGATACGCAAGCAGATGCCATCACGACCGATACCCAGCCACTCAGCCGCTTGATCGATGCCTTCGCGAGCGAAATCACCAGCCCATGGCCGGCGCAGCGCGTGCTGCCATCTGGCGGTGTCGAGCTCGGTCTGCTGGCCGTCACGCAGGCCGGCGCTGCAGCCGAAGTCCTGCATCCCGCCCAGCCGCTGGATTCGCTCACGACCTGGCCCGGTCAGACTTTCTCGCGGCAGCTCAGCCTGATCCGCAACACGCAAGCGCAGGCGAGCGATGACCAATCCTGGCCCTTGGGCCAGCAGCAGGCATTGATCTTGCGCTGGCCTATGCCGGATGGCCCGGTCAGTTTGTCTGAGCTAGTTTTGGACTTGCCGCTGCGCATCTCTCCCGCGCATTGGCCTGTGCTTCGATTGCGATTTGCCGATGGCTTTGAGCAGGGTTTGTCGCCCCCACAAGTGCGCGCCGACCCATCCGGCTCGACAGCCCGCTTGCTGCTGCACAGCGCGATCACGGCCTGGCAACAGGCTGGTCATATCGGGCAGATTCCGCCTTGGCCGTGGAGAATCCTGCTGGAGGCACAAGCTGCCGATCAGCAGGGTGCATGGGCGTCATGGCAGGTCTCATCGCCGGTAAAAATCAACATCACTTGGCGCGATGACGGCGCCCAGCGCAGCGGTCGCGAGCAATTGCTGCGTCAGCTGCACGGCCTGCTGGCGGGCGAGGGCGTGCAACTGCCGGTCAATGACGCAGCACTAAAGCAGCTGACTCAACAGATGCTGAGTGCGAGTACCGCCTGCGCCAAGCCGGCAGCGCTGTTCGTCACACCCACGCAGCCCGACATGGTCGCCAGTCTGGCGCGATGGCGTGACCGAAAGCTTGCGCCGGCAGCCATCGTGTCGCATCAAAAGGCACGCATCATCGGCACGGATATGCTCGGTCTTGATCGCGACTGGAGTCAGCCCGTCGCAGGTCGCCGAGCTTGGCCTGGCGGCACTGAGTTCCAGCCTTGCCGCTCAACATCCGCCTGTGAGCTCGCGCCGGCTCCCACCATGAGCAGTCCGTCGTTACCGCTGTCATCGTGGCTCACAGACAGTGCCAGCGGCCAGCCATTGCAGCCGCTGAGTGCAAACTGGCTGGCATTCGCGCAGCTTCATCCTTACTGGCAAAGCCAAGCCTCGCCACCACTGTCGGAGCCCTTGCGCGGCCTCAGTCACTATTTCGATTCCGGCCCCAGCGCTGCCACTGTCACGGGTCGCCAAGGCTATCTGTTATGGGCCGGCAGCGACGGCAGCGTGCAATTGCAGGATGGCAACGAGGGTCGCTGGCTCTGGGCATGGCGGCCAGCACAAAGCGCATCGCTGTGGGCAGAGCTTACGCAGGATGCCGCACTCGATATCAACACCGCCGACACGCAATACGCGGTCAGCGAAAATGACTGGGCATACTGGCCCGACAGCAATAATGCCAATCCGGCAACGGGTCTCGATGGCAATGGCCAGCGCTGGCTTTACGGCCTTGTCGACCGACAGCTGGTGGCACTGGATCTTGCGCAGCCGGAGCAGCCTCGCAGCGGCTTCTTGCCGGTCGGCAGCAGTAGCCATCCTGCACAAGCAAAGCTTTGGGGCAATCTTTCACTGCTGCCACTGACGCTGAGCTCCGGCCAGCGTCAGCCGCTGTTGCTGCTCAGCGCCGCCGATCCGGCCGCGAGCACAAAGCTGCTCATTCTCGATGGTCGTTCCGGCAGTGTGCTCTGGCAGGCGGGCAGTGCAACGGCATCGCAATATGCCAGCGTGCAATATGTCGACACCGTGCTAACGCGTGGCTGGCAGGCCGCCTGGCGCACCCTGACCGCCACTGATGGCGCGCTGTTGGCCTATGGGGTCGATGAGCTGGGCGGCGTCTGGCGATTGCGGATTGCGGCCAAACCGATGCAGGCCAGCGCGATTCAGGTTTCGTTGAGTCGAATAGCGGACTTTTCGGCAACGGGCACGCCATATCCCTATCCGCCATCCTTGGCCTGGCTGCGCGACGATCAGGATCGGCGTTATCCAGCGCTCGCGTTGGCGGGCGCAGCCACGATGGCATCAGGCGCGGTCAGGCCTGCATCAGTCATGACATTTCTGGATAGCAAGACGACGCTCATCACGGCCAGCGACCTGCCGCTGTGGAGCTCAGGCGCACAACCGCCAACGCATGCAGCAGGCTGGCGACGAACATTGGCCGCCACGGAGCTAATTGCCCAGCCGCCGCGCTGGCTGGATCAGCAGCTGATTCTGGCGAGTGAAGCGCCAGTGTCCTTTGCCGGAGCCTGCCCCGACTGGGCCTGGCAGGCTAGAATTTATCGCTGGCCCTGGCGTGCCGGCAGTGCGTCTTTCGGCAGCACATCAGCGGCAGCCGAAACCAGTCTGCCTGCGACGGCCAACGCCGTGGGTGACCCGTCGATAAGTGCCGAGGGCGAACTGCGTTGGTCGGGCATCAGCGCCACCGACAGCCAGGCCACGAAAGTGGTGGTACCGGTGGGCTATCGCCAGCGAGTACGGCAGCGTCAGTTGCGAGCGGACGATTGAGCGGGCGTGTTGGCGGCCAGCAGCTCGCGGGTCTGCTTGGCCAGATCGGTCATGCCCAGCTTTTGGTAATTGTCGGCAAGCAGTTGCAATGCTTCCGGCACGGCACTGCTTTCCGGGTAGTTTTCCACGACCCAGCGCGCACGATTGATCACGGCCACCAGCGCACCACGCATCTGGTAGTAGCGCGCCACATGCAGCTCGGCTTCGGCCAGCTGATTGCGCAGATAGATCATGCGCTGGCGGGCATCGGCCACATAGGGGCTGTCCGGGTAGCGCGTGAGCAGCTGGCGGAAGTCATCAAAAGCGATCTTGGCCTGGCCCAGATCACGATGCGCCATGTCGATCGGCAGGCGCTTGAGCAGGCCGTCCTGATCGGCGTTGTAGTTGGCGATGCCGCGCAGATACAGCACATAGTCCAAGCGCGCCGACTCTGGGTGCAGGCGTAGGTAGCGATCAGCCGCCGCAATCGCGGCACTGTAGTCAGCCTGCATGAGCTTGCCGTAGATGACTTCCAGCTGGGCCTGCTCGGTGTAATTGCCGACCGGATACTGCGATTCCAGCGCCTCGTAGGCGGTCACTGCACCGGTGTAGTTGCCGGACTTCAGAGAAGCATTGGCCTCCTGATAGTACTGCGCTTCCGACTTGACCGTGACTTTCGGAGTGACGGCGCAGGCAGTCAATGCCAGCGGCAGGGCGAGCAACAGCGGGCGAGCGATCAGCATTTTCATGGATTCTTCCAACAATGAGCACCGAGCGTGGTGCGCGAGTACAATGCCGCCTATTAAACACCAGCTCGACGAGCCCGCCAAACCATGTCTGAAGCGATTTCCCTGCAAGCCACCGTCACTCCCGAATTAGCCGGGAGCCGACTTGACCAGGCTGCGGCCCAGTTGTTTCCCGCGTATTCGCGTGAACGCCTGAAGCAATGGATCCAGGAAGGCACGCTAACGCTCGATGGCGAGCAAGCCAAGCCGAAAGAAAAAGTCATGGGCGGCGAGTCGTTGGTGGTCGCTGTCATCATCGAAGACGAGACTGTGGCGCTGGCCGAAGACATCCCGCTGGACATCGTGCATGAAGACGATCAGCTGCTGGTGCTGAACAAGCCCGCCGGTCTGGTGGTGCATCCGGGGGCGGGCAATTCGCAGGGCACGCTGATGAATGCACTGCTGCATCACGAACCCTCGCTATCGCAATTGCCGCGTGCCGGCATCGTGCATCGACTGGATCGCGATACCACCGGCCTGATGGTGGTGGCGAAAACCCTGACTGCGCACACGAGTCTGGTTGCGCAGTTGTCCGACAAGCGCGTCTATCGTGAATACGAGGCCGTCAGCTACGGCAACATGACCGCCGGCGGCACCGTGGAGGCGCCAATTGATCGGCATCCGCATGATCGCGTGAAGATGGCCGTGGTCGCGGGCGGCCGTCCGGCGGTCACGCATTACCGCATCTTGCAGCGCTTCCCCAATCACACCCATGTCCGCGTGCAGCTCGAAACTGGTCGTACCCACCAGATTCGCGTGCACATGGCGCATATCGGTTATCCGCTGGTCGGCGATCCGGTCTATGCCCGTCTGCGCTTTCCTAAGGGTGCCTCGTTCGAGCTCAACGAAAAGCTCAAGACCTTCACGCGCCAGGC
>CALEYY010000335.1 GCA_937928295.1 uncultured Moraxellaceae bacterium | reverse complement strand
GCGCGCGGCGCCGGCACGTGGCGCAGTCCTTGCCCAATGACTCCTTGTGCTTGTCGTCTCGCTTGTGGCAGTCCCAGCACTGCTCGGGCAGATTCTGCTTGTAGAGCGGGCCGGTGTGGCAGTCATTGCACTGCAGCAGGGTGGTGGCACAGGCGATGTTAATGCGGCTATTGCCGGATTGAATTTGCTTAAACTGGGGCTGGGGCCAACCTTAGTGCAGCTAGGCGACTTGATCAATATTCAGTCTGGAACTCAGCAGGCCGGTGTAGATGCGCGTTTGAATGTGTTCCAGCTGGTTCAAGGCAGCATTATGCTGGCCAATGGTAACAGTGCCTTGGCCGCCGATATTCCAGTCACCTTGCCGGGTGGTGGCGGACTCACTGTCGCGTTGAAAGTGATTGAGCCTCCGCAGCTTTCAGCTGTAGGCAACCCTGAACTGGCTCAAGCTGAAGAGCCTAATTACAGTAATGTGAATTATGTGGGGCCGAATCGAATCTATGTAAAGTCATCTCAGGTTCGAGTTTATGCGGGCCTTAGCCTTGGCACTCTGATTCAGGTTGTGAATGGCGCACTGAACAGTACGCTGCAATTGGCCAGCCCTGTCACCTCTTTTCTGAATAGTGCACTCTCGTTGAGTTTGGTTGAGGGTGTAACCAGCTTGCTGAATTCGGTGCTGTGCGGAGGCTTTCTTCAGCCTGTTTGTACCAGCCATGATGTGACCTATATCAAGGCGCTGGCAGACAATGTGCGTGTGGATGTTGCTTTGCAGCTGGGCAGCGGCGAAGGCCGTGTGGCGGCCTACACATGCGGCCCGGCAGATAGCAAAACACTCAGTGTGAAGGCAAAAACAGCCATTGCGGATGTCCGTATTGGCCGGATTGGTTCCGATACCAATAACAATGGCACGATTGAGCAGTCGGAGTCACGAGCAGCCGTATTTGCCAATGCGGCCATGCCGGCAGCATCAGCCATCCCGCTGTTGGAGTTTGGCAAGCAGATTGCCAGGCCTAACAGTTGCCTGCTGACATTGTGCAGTAACTGGAATTGGTTCAAGGCATCCAATAATACATGGGTGTCGGATAAAAATACCGCAACATTCTATCCCAGCGCCGGTCTGGCTTTGCGGGTTGGCTCGGAAAGCAGCGGTTTGGGGTCAACTTCGTCAACTTTGGCGTATAGCGCGCCAGCATTGAGCGCGCTGCCAGAGGTAGGGCAGGCCCCGGCTTTTAAAACGGTATCGGCGAGCCCCACATTGCTTGGCACATTAAACGGATTGTTGGCCGATGTGAATCTGGATGCTTATGCAGGTCAAACCAGCGGTGTCATATCCAGCGTGATTCTCACCGCAGTGAGCACCTTAGATGCTGTGAAAGATGGCTTGCAAGCCATCATCTCCAGTCTGCTGTCACCCATCCTTGACCCGATATTCAATCTGCTGTTGAGTACGCTGGGCCTAGATTTGGGAAAAACAGAAATAGGAGCAAATCTGAGCTGTGCATCCGCACAAGGTGTTGTTTTGGTGCAGTAGCTTAGCGCTCGGATACAAAACTTAATACATGATTACCGTATCGATGGGGTTGGCATGCAAAACAACCACATTGCGTCAATTTTTTGACAATTGCCCATCAAAAAGCGACCTAATGCTTCTTTAGACCTTCCCTGAAGCGACCCATTATTCATCTCACTACCAAAGCAAATGCCATACGGCAGTGAGGAATAACATGGGTATCATCATGCAACCGTTTAACTTCAAAAATCAGGCCTATAGTGCACAGCTGAGCCGGCAAGCGATCATTCATCACGCGCTCAATGCCTGTTTCTTCAACCTGGGGCTCAACACCATTGCCAGCAGCATCCAAGTGTCTGTTCCTAGCCCATTCAATGTGAATCTGGTTGAGGCACCGCTGTTCATGCTGTTAGTAGCGATGCTGCCCCTGCTGGGTGATAGAGGCATACTGAAAACCCGCACGCTGCAGTTGGGCCTGATTGCAATTTATTATCTGGCGTCTATTTTGTTATTTTCGCTTAACACGCCGATTGGGTTTATCGTCACATTTTTGATCAGCTTTGTTGGCATGACTTCATTTTTAGCCCCCCAGAAGTCCGCGCTCAAGCAGATGACTGTCTTCACGATGTTGGCCATGACTTCTGCCTTATACCTCATGACATTGACGCAGCACTGAGCGCAGTGACCAGGAGCGTTGCCATGGC
>CALEYY010000334.1 GCA_937928295.1 uncultured Moraxellaceae bacterium | reverse complement strand
GGCGGTGGCCGAGGCGAGCGAGGCCTTCGAGACCTTCAACCTCGACCTGATGTACGCACTGCCCGGCCAGACGCTGCCCGAGCTGGAAGCCGACATCGCGACGGCGCTGTCGTTCAAGCCGCCGCACCTGTCGATCTACCACCTGACGATCGAGCCGAACACGCTGTTCGCGAAGCACCCCCCGACCGGCGCACACGCTCTACCGGACGACGACAGCGCGTTCGACATGCTCGACCGCATCACGCAGCGCACCGAGGCGGCCGGCCTGTCGCGCTACGAGGTTTCCGCGTTCGCCCAACCCGCACACCGCTGCGCGCACAACCTGAACTACTGGCAGTTCGGCGACTATCTTGGCATCGGTGCCGGCGCGCACGGCAAGCTGACGCAGGTCACGAAGAGTGCGCCAATGATCATCCGGACCACCAAGACGCGTGTGCCGAAAGACTATCTGCGTGCCTCAGCGGCTGACTTCCGCGTCAGCACCACGACCATTACTCCGCGCGAGCTGCCCTTCGAGTTCATGCTCAATACCTTGCGTCTGATCGACGGCGTGCCGGCCGCGTTATGGCCTGAGCGCACCGGCCTGAGCGCCGACATTCTGTCCGCAACCGTGATCGCTTTGCAGGCCAAAGGCTTGCTGCAAACGGAGCCAGGCCAGCTGGCCGCGACGGCGCTGGGGCAGCGCTATCTGAACCGTGTCATCGAGGCATTTTTGCCGGAATGATCTATGATCGAGCCGCGCTCAACATACGCAAGATCATCCGCCAACGAGAGATATGCACATGACCATGACACTACACTGGGGCAGCGGCAGCCCCTACGCCTGGACCGTTCTGCTGGCGCTTGAGCTCAAGGGCATGCCCTACGAATCGAGGCTGCTCAACCTCATGGCCGGTGAGCACAAGTCACCCGAATTTCTCGCCATGAATCCGCGCGGCAAGGTGCCTGTGCTCATGCACGACGGCCATGCCATCAGCGAATCCCTAGCGATTCTGGCCTACCTCGAAGCCGTGCAGCCGGAGCCGGCCCTGTTCGGTTCCACGCCCATCGAAAAGGCCGAGATCATGGCCGCCGTATCGGCGCTGATGGCCTATGTCGAAGCGCCCGGCATCGCCATTCCCTACAGCACCTTCTTCCTGCCCTGGGGCGAGGAAAGTCAGGCCGCCATCGCTGCTGCTGCGCGCAAGGTCTTGCCGGAGATGCAGCGTATCGACGCCTTGCTGACAACGCAGAACTATCTCGCCGGCAACGCGCTGTCCGTGGCTGATATCCGGCTCTATCCCATGCTGCAGATCATCTGGCGCTCGCAGCGCGTGCAAGACAAGCAGGGCGGCGTGGCCGACATGAAGGCGCTGGAGCGCGGCCATTTCCCGGCCATCGACCGCTGGTGCCAGCGCATTGAAGCGCTGCCGGTCTACGACAAGACCTATCCGCCGCACTGGCGCAAGGGCTGAGTCATGGCTGCTGCCATCTGGGTCGATGCCGACGCTTGCCCCATCGTGGTCAAGGACATGCTGATCCGTGCCTGCGAGCGCACCGGCATCTTCATCACCTTTGTGGCTAACCAGCCGGTGCGCGTGCCGGCCGGTCTGCCCATGAAGGCGGTGCAAGTGCCGGCCGGTTTTGATGTGGCCGACAACTACATCGTGCAGCATTCGGATGTGCATGATCTGGTCATCACGCAAGACATCCCGCTGGCGGCCGAGCTGGTGAAAAAAGGGGTGGCGGCGGTGACCCCGCGTGGCCAGTTTCACACCAAAGAGTCTATCGGTCAGCGTCTCGCCATCCGCGACCTCATGAGCGACTTGCGCGATGCCGGCATGGTGCGTGGCGGGCCGCCGCCATTCTCGCAAGGCGACAGGCAGAACTTCGCTAATCAGCTCGACAAGTGGCTGGCGCAACGCAAGCGCTGACGGTGGTAGGCTCGGGCCATGAAAATTGCCGAGGTGGATCATGGGGTCGGTCATGGATAGTTCAGCGGATGCCGCTCTGCAACAGGCACTGCAACGGCTGGCGGAAGCCCTGCGGCGGCCGCGCACGCGACTGGCCGCTTTTGCGCAGCTGCCGCCCGAGCAAATCGACACGCTAACTCAGCTCATCAACGACGCCTGCGAGCGCGATGCCCGCCAAGTGCACGATGACCTGCGCCGCGTCATGCCTTGGTCGCGCTGGTTCCGCCGGGCTTATGCCGCGCGCGCGACGCTTTCTGCGCCGCCAGCTTCTGCATCATCTGCATCGTCAAAGGCTGCATCATGAGTTCGCTGGCGAGTCGCGCCGAGGTCATGAAGCTGGCGCAACTGCTGGGCTCCAACGCTTCAGGCGGCGCCCTTGATGAAGGCAGTGCCGAACTGACCTCCTTGCCGCTGCTGGCGGAAGTCCCGTCCGATGTGCTTCGGCATGTCCGTCTCGCCATCGCCGAGCGCTGTGCCCGCCATGAGCGCGAGCGCCTGCAGCGGCTTGCGCGTTGGGCGCGCTGGCTGCCCGTCCGTCTCATTGCCATCTTCGTGCGTCTGCGCCTGAGTCCGTTGTTGACGGCACGGCTGGCGGCACTGTTGCCGGCCGATCTGACCGCGCGGTTGGCGGCGTATCTGCCCTCGGAGCTGCTCGCGGAAGTCGCCATCCGCCTGGATGTGCGTGCCGCTCGCGAGCTCATGAGCCTGTTGCCGCTGCCCCGTATTTTGAACATTGCCGATGTGCTGTTGCAGCGGCGCGACTACCTGACGCTGGGCCGCTTTGTCACCTTGGTGCCGGATGAAGTGGTGCAGGCCGTGGCCGCGCAAGTGCCCGACGAAACCGATCTGCTGCAGATTGTTTTTGGCGTGGATGTGCCGGGCCAGGTCGATCATCTGGTGCGCCTGCTGCCGCCGGAGCGCATCGAACGCTCTCTCATGCTTTTGGCCGACGAAGCCCAAAAGCCGCACTGGCCGGCGTTGCTGGCATTGGTCAGCCATGTTGGCAGCAATCTGCAGACGGAGCTGGGTGAGCGCGCTGCCGCCTTGGGTGATGGCGTGCTCGATGCCATCGTGCAGACCGCGCATGAGCAGGACTTATGGGAGGATTTGCTGCCGGTGGTGGCCAATCTGTCGCCGGCCTTGCAGCGCCGTGTGGTGAGCCTGCCCAGCCTGCAGTGTCTGCCAATTTTGGAGCGGGCCGTGCGCGCGACGCAGCAGCTGAACCTCTGGGCCGACATGCTCGATGTGGTCGAGGGCATGCAGCCGGCCACGCGCGATCTGCTGTCGCAGGTGCTGGTTACGCTGCCAGATGACGCCTATGCCGGCATTCTGGAAGGTGCCATGCTGCGCTCGCGCTGGAATGTGGTGATCGACATGCTGCAACGGCTGCCGTCGCGCCAAGACATCCTGCTGCAGCTGATTACGCGCTATCAGCAGGACCTCGACAGCCGCACGCGGCGCTATCTCGACGATCAGCTCGCGGCCTGCGGGATGACCTTGGGCAGCTCTTCCATGGCGTAATCGTAGCCGCGCTCGATTAGCGTATCGAGCTGGTCCCAGGCGAACATGCCGATGTCGGTGACCGGCATGCGCAGGTAGATGTCGGCGCGGGCAATGGCGGCATCGCGGGTGATGGTTTCGCTGGTCAGCGTCGCCGAGCGCATGAGAATTTCCGATAGCTTGGGAATGCGATCCTTGCCTTTCCAGTTCAGCAGGGCTTGCTGGTCGGGCTCGCCGCGCCCGGCACCGGGGGCGCGGATGTCATCCTCGCTGCTGACATTGCTGGCCAGAATCAGCCCGCGCTCCAGCCCGCGCATGACATCGGTGGGCAGGTTGTTGACCACGCCGCCATCGCACAGTAAATCCCCTTCCCAGGCAATCGGTGGTGCCACGCCCGGCACCGACATGCTGGTGCCGACCCAGGTCGCCAGCCCGCCGTAGTCATGCACAACCGGATGGCCGGTGCTGAGATTGGTGGAGATGCAATAGAAGGTGCGGCGCAGCTCTTCGATGCGGCGTGCGCCAAAGACGGCTTGTAGGCGGGCATGAAAGCGCTGGCCGCGAATCAGTGACACGCGCGGCAGGGTGTAGTCGTTCAGGTAGTTGTGGTTAACGAAGGTTTCCCGCGCGATGTAGGTCATCTCCACGCTGTCGAAATCGCAGGCGACCATAGCCGCGACAAACGCGCCCATGCTGGTGCCGCCCACCACATCGACATGAATCTGCAACTGCTCCATAGCGCGCATCAGGCCGATGTGGGCGAAGCCGCGTGCGCCGCCGCCGCCGAGCACCAGGCCGATGCCACGGCCGGTGGTTTGCCGCGCCAGCGCCGCCAGATCATCCGCCGAGCCAGCACGCACATAGTAGTGCGCCCGCGCCCGCGTGGCCTTGCACCAGGCGCTGGTATGCGGCGAGCTGTCACCCTCCGGGCGCAGCAGCACCAGCTCCACGGGGGCCAGGCGCTGCTGGCCCTGCAAGGCCAGTAAGGCGGCATTCATCTGCGGCTCATCATTGGCCGAGGCCAGTACCAGAATGCGATCGGCCTGACGCAGGCAGCGCAGCAGCCAAGGCTCATCCACCTGTTGTGCCGCGAACACGAGGTGCGCGTGCTGGCCTTCAAGCTCGGCAAACCAGCTGCTGATGGCGAGGTCGTCGGCGCTGTGATCGGTCGCGGTCTGTGCCGCACCGTCACCAGTGCCATCGCCAAATAAAGTGTCGATCTGGGCTGCCGTGACCAAGCGTGTGCTTGGCCAGGCCGGCAGGTGTCGCACCCACTGCTCAGCCAGACGCAGCACCGGCAGGCCGGGCGACGCCGCAATCAGCGCGATATTCTGGCAGCCGCGCTTGGCACGCTGCACCTGCACGGCACTTTTGCGCGCTCGCTCGATGATTAGCCGCGTCATCTGCCAATGGCTCTCGGGATGCTCGGTGAGGAAGTTGGTCAGCGTGATGGCGGGCAGGGCCAGCACCACGGAGTCGCGCAGGGCGCGCACATCGGCCTTGCGATTTTCGCCGCTGATCACGCTCATTTCGCCAATGGGCTCGCCGCGACTGACCTGGCCCAGCGCCTGGCCATTGGCCATGACTTGCAGGCGGCCGTGCACGAGCAAGTGAAATTCAGTGGCCGTATCGCCGGCTTGATACAGCAGTTCGCCGCTGCCCAGTCGCTGCAGGCGTGCCTGACGGGCGAGCGGCTCCAGCCTTTCGCGAGGCAGCGCAGCAAACAGCGGCAGGCTGTGCAGGATGTCAATCAGGTCCATGACCTAGCCCTTTGATCCGGCATGAGCGCATCAGGGTAGTGCTTGCGCGATGCCACGACACGCAACTTCCGACGAGGCGCGGCTGCCGCCAGATCAATCCGGCTTGTCGGCCTGTGCCCGCTCCACGGACTGGCGGATTTGCGTGATGTTTTCGCGCAGTAGATCCGCCACCAGCTCGTCGGTGCGCGGATCGTTGAGGATGCCCTGCGTCACGCGCAGCACCGCCATGATCACGGACTCCACGATGGTGTCGTAATACGGCAGCCAGCCCAGCTTGCCGGTCTGCGGGTCTTCACGCAGCTTCTCGCGCACCATGTCGCGCAGCTCGTCCTGATTTTCCGCCAACGCGCGCGAGATATTGCGCGTGTAGGTGCCCTTTACCAGTACATCGGCGACCTCGTTGAGCACCGCCACGGTAATCGTGCCGGCAATCGCGCCCACCACAATGTCCTTCACGCGATTGACCAGCCTGAAGGTAAAGCCGTCGCCCAGAATGCGATCAATGGCGCGACCGATGCGAGCCAGCGCCAGAATCAGGCGCAGGATGGGCCAGTCCCTGAACATCACATGCGTGACCGGGATCATGCCGAGAAAGGCGTACCAGTTGCGCGCCAGGTATTGCCGCGTCCAGCCGTCTTGTCGCCAGTGATAGAAGAACTCGAACGCGAAGATGCTGCACACGGTGTAGTCCACGGTGCGTATCCACCACAGCTGATCGCGGCTGACATGAAAGAAGTTCTGCCAGGCCACCAGCACCAGCGACAGGCTGCGGTTGAACCACAGCAGCCGCGCGCCGTGCGCCAGCCAGCCGCGCAGGGCCGAGCCCACCAGCGAGCCCAGCACGAGCACGAGCAGTGCCGCGTAGGGTGCCGCGGCGCCGAA
>CALEYY010000333.1 GCA_937928295.1 uncultured Moraxellaceae bacterium | reverse complement strand
GCAACGCAAGCGGTGGGGCAGTGGGCACCATTTTGTACGGGTTCGGGTTGCGAGGGGGCCAGCAAAGTTAAAAATTTGTTGGAAAATCCGGATCAAGCTCCTGTTTTTAAAGACTCCGTAATATTGACTGATCTTAAAAATGGAACAACGCAATCACTTTTTAATACATTGGATACCATTCTGGGGAATCTGCCGACTGGTGATAAGCTCACAGTTCTAGTTCCTGTGGTTGCTTCAAGCTTGATTGGCGATACTAAAAATGGAGAGGTTCCACTCAAGGACTTTATTTCTCTTGATGTTATTAAAGTAGATAAAAAGAAGCCCGATGGCAGCAAGGGCGGGCCAGTTCCTTATATAGAGTTTAAAGTGGCATCCCCGAAAAAATTTGTTGCTGGTACACCTGATCTTGATGGTGCACTATTTTCAGGTGTTATTACAAAAGCTTTCCTAGTGAAATAGAAGCCAAGCCATGCAACCAAGATAGCTTCCTACGTATCTGAAGTCGAAATTCTTCTATAGGGCATCAGTGATATTGTCTCTGATAAACCGATCCGCTACGCAATGCTCACAGGTTTGCAACTGAAGTTGCCTCCGAATTACCAGACACTTCATGCTGGTAACCCTCGGAGGAGTTGCAGACATGAAGGCAGTCTTCCATGTCAGATGCAAGCAGCATAAAAGTCAGGCACAGCAAGGGCTGGCTCTCATTGAGCTTGCTTTGGTGCTGCCCTTTTTTCTGTCCTTGATCTTTGCTGTTATCACCTACGGTTTGGCGCTGTACAACCAAGCCATCATCACCAACGCCAGCCGGGAGGCCGCTCGGGCCGGTGTCATGTTTACTGTGCCGGCAGCCAGTGATGCGGAAATAGTTGCCACCGCACTGGATTACTGCGCGAAAAATCTTGTCACGCTTTCCAGTACTAGAGTGCCGGAAGTTCAGCTTGATTATGCCTCTGGTCGCAAGCCAGGCGATCCGCTCACGGTGAGTATTCGCTACTCCTATACGGGTCTTTCTTTTGCGTTAGGCACTACATCCTTGTTACTGCATGCTAGATCCACAATGCGCTTTGAATGAGCAATATATTTCGAGTGTTGCGGGAGGAGTTATGAATTCAAAATTTAGACTACTTTTTTTGGGTAACAGTCAGCGCGGTGCTTTAATGGTCATGATGGTGCCATTGCTCATTGTGATGCTCGGGCTTGCAGCCTTGGTAGTTGATATTGGCCGAATCATGATTGTGCGTAATGAGTTGCAAAATGCTGCTGATGCTGCTGCCTTGGCTGGTGCGGGGAAGCTTCAGCAGTATATTCAACCAAACTGGACTGCAGCTGAGTTAGCTGCTCATCAGGCGATACCGCTTAATTTTTCTGAGCAAGAAGCATTACTTGAGGGGCAAGTTGAGTTGGGGTTCTGGCCCGTTAATGGCGTAGGTGGTTTAAGAGCCTATGATGTGCCGCCAGCTGCACCGCAACTAGGTGAGAATCCTGCCGTGAAAGTAACTATTGCACGCGAGCAGGGTATCAACCATGGCCCACTGCAGTTTATTTTTGCACCGTTGCTGGGCCTGCGGCAGAGTAGCCTGACGGCCTCAGCCGTCGCAGTTATCACCACGCCTGGATTTGCAAGTGCTGGAACGTTGTTTCCGATGGTGTTAAATAAATGCATGTTTAATCAATTCTGGGCCAATGGCGCACCGTTGAATCCAACACAAAATATCAGAATAGGTTCCTCTTATCATTATGATAATTGTTCGGCGGGACAATGGACTTCGCTGGACTTGTTTAGTCAGAGTGCGCGAGTGGCAAAGCAGTTATTAGTGGATGGCAATAATATTGATCTTAATCTACTTGATGAAACCTTTATTCAGTCTGGTACAGAGAACTCAATCTATAGCGCTGTGCAGCAGATGGTTACGGCCAATGGCGGCTACTTGGAAGTATTGATGCCGGTGGTGGACTCACCAGATTTGAGTAAAAGTGTACCTCTGCCAATTGTGGCATTTGCACCATTCAGGATTACAGCATCGGTAGGCGGAAGTGGAAAATATATTGAAGGGCGGTTTATTGAGAACTATAAAGCAGCTGGAACCAGTGGTGGGCAAGTTAATAATGGCAGCTTCTTTGGTGCGATAACGGCAGCTATTTTAGTGAAATGACTTGCAGAAAATCACAAGCCATTCCACTTTGAGGCAGCGATAGCGTTAGCTCCCGGCTGCAGTAACAGAGGTGTTAACGGTACCAAACTTAGCAGAAATAGAGCTGCCAAGAGTTGTTAGCGTGGTGATTGCTGCAATTGACAGCAGCGCAGCAATCAAAACGTATTCTATGATAGTAGCGCCCTTCTGGTTTCTCTGATGCAATGTGGCAAGTTTGATGGCTTTCATATTCGTCCCCATACCAGTACATACTCTGCTGAGAGTACAAATTGTGATCTTCCATCAAGACTTAGATGAAGGAAGGTCACCAGTCGGACCACAACTCAAACAGTTGTGGTCTTATGTGCCGGCTGCAGTAACTTTAGTGTTAACAGTACCAAACTTAGAGGAAATAGAGGTGCCAAGGCTGGTTAACGTGGCGATTGCTGCAATTGATAACAGTGCGGCGATCAAAACGTATTCAATGATGGTGGCGCCCTTCTGGTTGCGCTGACGGAGTGTTGCGAGCTTGATGATGTTCATTTGATGACTCCTTGTGAGTGCATGCTCTAGTGAGCGTACGAGACTATAATCCTTCACCGGATTATGGATGAAAAGTGTACTACTGTGATGTTTTGTTGTCAATTTATTGACGGTGGAATCCTCCTTGCGTTCAGCGTGGCTCATGGTGAAAGTCATCAATTTCTGATCAAAGGCAAGGAACTTGCTTGCAATCTCTAGTGTTGTAGCGCGTTTTTGACTAGTCTCTGCAAGAGGTGCTCTGGAGGCAGAAAGTGTCTTTAGATGAAGTCATGTAACACTTAAGAAGTAGCATTTAATAACAGTACTCAGGGAACTTGAGGAGCAACCCCAATCATGAACAGCCGTCTACTGCAACTTTTGGCTGCAGCTTTGGTCATCGCAGCGCTCATCGCAGGCTATATGGGCTACCAGACTACTAGTGCAGCGCAGCAGGCACTTGAGGCAGCCAAGCGAGCTGCTGCCGGCTCTGCGAGCTCTGATGGCCAGGCTCCTGTAGTCGTATTGAGCCGACCGGTAACGAAATTCGCTACGCTTACAGCTGCCGACCTTGCCGTTGACTATCTTAAGGCGTCACCCCCCGGCACTTTTCAGACGGTTGAACAGGTTGTGGGTTCAACCACTCAGGTTGCGTTGCCGGCAGGCACAATCATGGTGCCGGAGCATTTCAATCCAGGCGGCAAAGTTGCTCGTTTGCTGCGTCCGGGTGAGCGCGCGGTAGCAATTGCTGTTAATGATGTGGTGGGTGGTGGTGGTTTTGTGCAGCCCGGCGATATGGTTGATATTCTGCTTTTCTTGGAAAAGCGGGATGACCGTCGCGACTCTGCCCAAATTATTTTGAAAGCCGTACGAGTATTGAGTTTTGGTGAAGACCTGATTGATGTTTCACCCGCGGACAAGGAAGGCAAAGAAAAAGATGAGCAGCGTGAGCGGTCGGCTAAAACGGCTGTCTTGGCAATCTCTGAAACAGATGTGACGCGTCTTATGCTAGCCAGCACGTTGGGCGAGCTGCGCTTGGCTATTGTGCCTACCGAAGAAATGCGTTTGGCAGCTAATCCACAGGCCGTTGAAACTAGCTCGGAGAGTGCTAAATTGAATGCGATGTTGCCAAAGATTGATCTGATGCCTAATGGGAGCAAGTCAGCAACTGCGGTACCAAGTCAGCGCTTCTTCTTGACCGACTCGGCACTGCAAACGATGTCTGCTTCGTCATCAGCTAAGTCACCCTCAGCATCGCCAAAGCGTGTTTCTGCTCCCACGACGGTGGTGGCTCAGCAAGTGATCATTATTCGTGGCTTGAGCACGGAGGCTAGCAAAAAATGAAATTGAATAACTCTCTTCCAGTATGGCTGTTGGGCGCTGCCTTGGTCTCGACTTCGTTGCCGTTGATGGCCGCTCCTGACCTGAGCGAAAATCGCTGTGAGCGCCTGACCAAGGCAGTTCCGGCTAAGCTGTCCTTGCAGGCCAACTTTCACGAGTCAATTACATTGCCGATGCCGTTAACGCGCGTGGCAGTGGCTCAACCGGAAATTGCTGATGTATCAATGGTGGGGCAAGAGAGCTTGCTCGTGCTGGGCAAAAAGCCGGGCGCGACGGGCTTGTTGTTGTGGTCGGCCTGCTCTTCTAAGCCGCTGAAAATGCAGGTGAATGTGCAGGGTGACTCGGCTCAGTTAACTGCGCAGGCGGGGGCTGTGACGGAGTTGCCTTCGCAGGTTCAGGTCGACATTCGATTTGTTGAAGTCAGTCGGACTCGCTTGAAGGAGATTGGCTCTCGTTTTCAAATTGTCAGCGCTAATCGGCCGAATTTTTTTAACTCGCCTAATGCAGGTGGTGCATTCGGGCAGCCGGGGAGCATTAGTGGTCAAGTCGGTATTCCGACTGTCTCCGACGCCTTTAACATTCTCTGGGGCGGTAACAGTAAGCGCTTCATGGGGGCTATTGATCTGCTTGAGCAGTCGGGTTATGCCTATACCTTGTCGCGTCCATCATTGGTTGCCATGAGTGGCCAAACTGCTTCATTTCTTGCCGGTGGTGAAGTGCCAATTCCAGTTCCGCAAGGCGCTACGGGAACCATTACGATTCTTTTTAAAGAGTTTGGTGTGCGTCTTGCGCTAACGCCAACGATTGTTAGTCGGCAGAAAATTTTCTTGAAAGTGGCTCCTGAAGTTAGCGACCTCGACTTCACAAATGCATTGACCTTGCAAGGCACCGTGATACCTGCGCTTCGTGTTCGCCGTGCTGACACCACCATTTCCATGGGTGATGGCGAGAGCTTCGTGATTGGTGGGTTGATTTCGCGTTCCACCATTAGTAATGCAGACAAATTACCGGGCTTGGGCAGCATTCCGGTTCTGGGCGCATTTTTTCGCTCAAATCACTTTGAGAGCGAAGATCGTGAGCTGCTCATGATTGTGACGCCCAAGCTGGTTCAGCCGATTGCAGAGAATGCCGAGTTGCCGACATTGCCCGCCGAAGAGCTGCGCACAAACAATCCCAGTTCTGCGTCGTTGTTCTTTCTCGGTGACAAGCAAATTGATCGCAACCCATCCTCTGGCTTGTCTCGGTGATCGCCATGTCTACTATTGAACAGTCGGTCGTATTGGTCAGCGCTGCTCGTGAAGAGAGTGAATGGCTGCAAACAGCCTTGGAAGGTACGGCGAATGTGGTGCAGTGCCAGCAAAGTGATCTGAACGATGTTTTGCAGCTCATTAGCTTGGCGGCTGCTTCCATTGTGTTTGTGCCCATTCGTCGCGAAAGCTGGATGAATGACATTCAGTTCATTGAGGGTTTGGTTGCAGCGCGCCCCACATTGGCGTGCATTGCCGTATCTGACCTGCAAGATCAGGAGCGTCTGCTTGGTGCCATGCGTGCGGGTGCTCGTGATTTTGTGACATTCTCCTCACGCGGGAGTGAGCTGAGTGGTTTGGTTCGCCGCTTGGCCGAGCGTGCACCTGCAATCATGGAGTCGCCCATGCAGCAGGGCACCATGATCGTTCTGGCTAGTGAAAGGCCCGTATTGCAATCCGCTTTCCATGGCCTGCACTTGGCGGCCGGTATTGCGCGCCAAGTAGAAGGTGCCAAAGTACTTTTGCTTGATCTGGGCCAGCCCTATTCGGAGGCTCAGCTTATGTATGGTCTGGAGGGGCAGTTCAGCTTCCAGGATACCTTGCGCAATTTACGCCGTTTGGATCGCAACTTGGTCGAAACGGCTTTTCCGCGTCATTCATCGGGCGTTAGTGTGTTGTCTACGCCTCAGGAAGGCATGGATTTTGGCGATGTCACCACCTCTGAAATGTACCTGTTAGTGGGCACTTTACGCAGTCTGTTCACCCATGTGGTGGTCAATATCTGTGGTTTGCCAACACTGTCTGTGACTGAACTGTTGATTGGCAATGCAAATCAGGTGGTCTTCGTGGTGGATCAATCCATTACCAGTTGTCGTGCTGGTTTGGCTTTTCATGCGCGTTTGCGAGAGATTGGTTGTCCGGTAACAGACCCTCTGTTGTTGATTGATCATTATCAACCCCGTATTGCACCCGATAGCGCAGCGGTGGCGCGTTCTTTCGGCTTTCGCCAGAGTATTGAACTGCCAGCTGAGGCAGAACTGCGTTTGCGTGCCATGAATATTGGCCAGCTGCTGTTTGAGCTTGCGCCTAACGATGGTTTGACGAAACGCTATAGCGAGTGGGCGGGCCTTTATACGGGCAAAATGCAAGTCGCCAGCCCTAGCAAAGTGCAGAAAGGCTGGTTGAGTTTGTTCAGTGCCAAGGAGGCATAAATGGCTATCGGCTATATTCCTGGCGGACGCCTGACCACAAAGAAGGTGGATCAGGATTTAGCGCAGATCAAATTTCGCTTTCATCGCTTTCTGATTGATCGGGTTGAAGAGGATCGCTTCAGTATTTTTGAAAGCTCCCGCGTCACCTTGATTGATTATGTGCAAACCAAGCTAAGCGCTTATGTGCAAGAAAATGCCTTGCCGTTGTCACGCTATGAAGCCGATAAAATGGCCGAAGAGCTGGTGGATGAGCTGATCGGCTTCGGCCCGCTGGAGTCCATGCTGCACGACCCCAGTGTGACGGAAATCATGGTGAACGGCCCCAATCGCATTTTTTGCGAGCGTGATGGCCTGATCAGCCGTAGCAACCTGCGTTTTGTCGATGACAATCATGTGCATCGTGTCATTCAGCGCATTCTGGCACCCATTGGCCGCCGTCTGGATGAGTCCAGCCCCATGGTGGATGCGCGCATGCCCGACGGTAGTCGTGTCAATGCCATTATTCCGCCGATTGCACTCGATGGTCCCTGTATTTCGATTCGAAAATTTCGCCGTGACTTGCTGCGCGCGACTGACATGGTGACCTATCGATCTTTAAACGAGGACATGCTTAATTTTCTGAAGAAAGCCGTGAATATGCGGGCCAATATTCTGGTGAGTGGTGGTACCGGTACCGGTAAGACCACTTTCCTGAATGTGTTGTCCGGTTTCATTGGTCACCATGAGCGTATTGTCACGGTAGAAGACACTGCAGAATTGCAGCTGAATAATGAGCATGTGGTGCGTTTAGAGACCCGTCCTCCCAACGCGGAAGGTTTTGGTGAGGTCAGTGCGCGTGATTTGATTCGAAATGCACTTCGTATGCGCCCAGATCGCATTATTGTTGGCGAAGTTCGCAGCTATGAAGTCATGGATATGTTGCAGGCCATGAACACGGGTCATGAAGGCTCCATGTCTACACTGCATGCGAATACGGCTGCGGATGCTTTGCTGCGTCTTGAAACATTGGTGGGCCTGTCTGGGCAGAAAATTTCCGAAGCGACCCTGCGAGCCATTATCGTTTCTGCCGTTGATATTGTGGTTCAGCTGACGCGCTTGCCTAATGGTCGCCGGTGTGTGGCTGAAATTACGGAAGTGGTGGATTTGCGCGATGAGCAATATGTCACCAATCCGCTGTTTAAGCTGAATCGCATTAATGGCTTGCATGAGAAAAGTGCCGGTGGCCCTGCTAAGCCGCGCATCATTGAATTGATGAAACAGGCCGAGGCACGCTAATCATGGAGTTTTTGGTCTATGTGCTGTTGGCAACGGCCTTTATGTTGGGGGCGCTCTATTTCACTGCACAGGGTCAGCGTCGTGCGCGGCAGGAGCTAGTGGAGCAGCGTTTGGCAACAGTAGGCATTAAGCAATTGCAGCGTCGTGAGACTGACAGGGTCTCATTGCTGCTGGAGCGAGCCGGTTTGGAGCTGAGCCAGACTCACCGGCGCATTACTGTGTTGGCAGTACTCATTTTGACCTTGCTCATAGCCATGAAATGGAATGTGCCAGCAGGCCTGCTTATATTCTTGCTAGTTTTTGGCCTCGCTTATGCCGTCCTGCAGCTGCTGTTTGCGCGCCGCCAAACGCAGATCATTGCGCAACTGCCCAGGTTGTTAGATCAAGTCGTACGCATGATGCGCACGGGTAAGACTATCGGTGATGCATTCTTCATTGCTACCGATGATGCCGAACGCCCCTTGCGCGATGTGATGGAGAAGTTGCGGCGTAATATTTTGTTGGGCATGACCATTCCCGAGGCCTTTACGAGTTTGGCCGAGACTTACAGCTTGAAAGAGTTGCGCGTGCTGGCGCTGGGTATCAATGTGAATGCGCGCTATGGCGGCAGTCTGATTGATTTGTTAAACAATGTGGTTACCTTGATTCAGCAGCGTGAAAAGGCTGTGCGTCAGCTCAAGGCAATGACCGGCGAGACCCGTGTCAGTGCCATGCTGCTCAGTAGATCGG
>CALEYY010000332.1 GCA_937928295.1 uncultured Moraxellaceae bacterium | reverse complement strand
GCTGAATGGCTTCGTCGGTGAGGATGAAGGTGCCCCAATGGATGCCGAGGCTGAGCCGGGCCTGCACATCCTGATGAATCCTGACCGCTTCGGCCGGGTTGATGTGCTGGCGTTGCATGAAGTCACGCGGGGCGTAGGCACCGATCGGGATCATGGCAAAATCCATGGCCCCGAAACGCGCATGAATATCGGCAAAGTCTTTCGAATAGCCGGTATCGCCGGCAAAAAATGCCTGCTTGCCCTGATGCTGAATCACATAGCCGCCCCATAACGCTTCGTTGCGATCACCCAGCAGCCGGCGCTTGCTCCAGTGCTGCGTGGGCACCAGCGTGATGCGCAGGCCATCCTTGATAGTGATGGTGCTCCACCAGTCCAGCTCTTTCACATTGGTGATGCCCTCGCTCTGCAACAACGCGGCATTGCCCAGCGGCACGATAAACAACGGCGGGCCGCCGGCCTGAGCATTGAGCTGCCGCAGGCTGGGCAGGTCGAGATGGTCATAGTGGTTGTGCGAGATCACCACGGCATCCACAAACGGCAGCCTGGCCGGGTCAACCGGTAGCGCTGTGAGTCGTTTCGGACCCAGCCACGATACCGGCGAGGCGCGTTCGGAAAAAATCGGATCGGTGAGTACGCGCACGCCGGCACTGTTGAGCAGCACGGTGGCATGGCCCAGCCAAGTGGCCGACAAACCTTGCGTTGTATTCAGCTGTGACAGATCGACCGCTTGCCAGGGCACCAGGTCAGCGCGCTGCTCGGGCTCGTCGCGCAACAACCGGTTCCATTGCCAGCGAAAGAAGTCGCCCATGTCGGGCTCGCGGCCGGGATAGTTGTTGCGAAAGCCCTCGGCGGTGTGATGCGCCTTGCTGCTGTCGTACTGGGCGTTGTGTGTCTGGCAGCCGCTCAGGCCGGCAAGGCTGGCGAGAAGCAGCAAATACTTGGGTGGCATGAAGGTCGTCATCGCAGCTGTGAACGACTGCATATTGCAGCTAATTCAAGGGCATGCCACCTGTTCAAACACGCAAAGCGTGAATTTTGCCCTAGACTCGGGGCTTGCCCTGTTTATTGATCGAGAGGAGCCACCCGTTTTGGCGCATACCGAATTTCTGAAAGATCTCGCCGTCATCATGATGATCGCGGGGCTGATTTCACTGATCTTCCATCGCTTCAAGCAGCCGGTGGTACTCGGCTACTTGCTCGCCGGCATCATCGTGGGCCCGCATACGCCGCCGATTCCGCTGGTGACAGACATCGCCACGATTCAAACGCTGGCCGAGCTGGGCGTGGTCTTTCTGCTGTTTTCGCTGGGCCTGGAGTTCAGCCTGAAGCGGCTGAAAGCGGTGGGGCTGACGGCCGTGGTGGCGGCCATCACCGAAATTGTGCTGATGATCTGGCTGGGTTATCAGATCGGCCTGGCCTTTGGCTGGTCGGAAATGGATGCGCTGTTTCTGGGCGCGATGCTGTCGATCTCTTCGACCACCATCATTGTTAAAGCGCTGGAGGAGCTGGGCCTGAAGCGCCAGCGCTTTGCCCAGCTGATTTTCGGCGTGCTGATTGTCGAAGACATTCTGGCGATCGCGCTGATTGCCTTGCTCTCCGGTTTGGCCGTGACCGGCGAGGTCAGCGTGGGAGCCGTGGTGGGCACGCTGGGCAAGCTCGGCATCTTCCTGGTGGTGGCGTTACTGGCGGGCTTGCTGCTGGTGCCGCGTTTGCTGGCGCTGGTGGCGCGTTACCAGAGCCGCGAGATGCTGCTGATCACGGTGCTCGGGCTGTGCTTCGGGTTCTGCCTGCTGGTCGTGGAGATCGGCTACAGCATGGCGCTGGGCGCGTTCGTCATGGGCGCCATCATGGCCGAGTCACGGCAGATCAAGCAGGTCGAGACGCTGGTGGAGCCGCTGCGTGACATGTTCAGCGCCATCTTTTTCGTGACTATCGGCATGCTGGTTGACCCGGCGGTGATCAGCCAGTACTGGCAGCCAATTCTGGTGATTACGGTGGTGGTGGTGCTGGGCAAGGTGGTGAGCTGCACGGTGGGCACGCTGGTGTCTGGCACCGATGCCCGGACTTCGCTGAAGGTCGGCATGGGGCTGGCGCAGATCGGCGAGTTCTCGTTCATCATCGCCACGCTGGGACTGACGCTGGGCGTGACCAGCGCCTTCCTGTACCCGATTGTGGTGGCCGTATCGGTGTTGACGACGCTGCTCACGCCGTATCTGATTCGCGCGTCTGACCCGCTGGCCAATCTCTGCCGGCGCTGGTTTCCCAGCAGCTGGCACGACAGCCTCGCGGCCTACAGTGACTGGCTCAGCGGCCTCGGCCCCAGCGCCGATCAGGCCCAGATGACCGCCATCATCCGCCGTATCCTGGTGCATGTGCTGCTGAACTTCTGCGTGATTGCCGGCATCTTTCTGGCGGGTGCCTTCCTGCTGCGCGAGTCCGGCATCGTCAGCTATCTGCCGCAGATTTCGCCAGCCTGGCATAACACCGCGTACTGGCTGATGTCGCTGATTCTGTCCGTGCCATTTATGGTGGCGGCGTACCGCAAGCTGGAAGCGCTGGGTCTGATTCTGGCCGAGCTGACGGTAGGCGGGCCGGCGCAAAGCCTGCAAAGTTTCCGGCTGCGTCGGCTGTTTTCACGCGCGCTGCCGATGCTGGCGCTGCTCGCCATGCTGCTGCTGATTGCCGGCCTCAGCTCCATCCTGCTGCCGCCGCTGCATCTGTTTGTGGCGGTGCTGGTGCTGGCGATGCTGCTGGCGCTGACGGTCTGGCCGTCGGTGGTGCGCTGGCATTCGCAGGTGCAGATTGCGCTGCGCGAGACGCTGGCCGATGACGCTCATGCGGATGAGCGTCAGGCCAACGACCCTCACTGAGGCTGGATTGCCGTTCTCTCGAAGCGGCGGTAGAGCACGGGCAGCAGGAACAGCGTTAGCGCGGTTGAGGTGATGAGGCCGCCGATGACCACAATCGCCAGCGGCCGCTGAATCTCCGAGCCGGGGCCGGTGGCGAAGAGCAGGGGAATCAGCGCCAGCGCCGTCATCGAGGCGGTCAGCATGACCGGGCGCAGTCGTCGCAGGGCACCTTCGCGGACAACATCGGTCAGGTTCATGCCGGTGCTGCGCAGCTGATTGAAACAGCTCACCAGCACCACGCCGTTGAGCACGGCAATGCCGAGCAGTGCGATGAAGCCGACCGACGCCGGCACCGACAGATATTCGCCAGAGACAGCCAGCGCCAGCACGCCACCGATCAGCGCCAGCGGGATGTTGGCGAGGATCAGCGCGGCCTGTCGCCAGGATTGGAAAGTCATGTACAGGATCAGGAAGATCAGCAGCAAGGCGATGGGGATGACAATCGCCAGCCGTTGCGCCGCGCGCTGCTGGTTCTCGAATTCGCCACCCCAGGTCAGGCTGTAGCCGGTCGGCAGCTTGATCTGCTGCGCCACTTTCTGTTGCGCCTCATCAACAAAACCGACCAGATCGCGCCCGCTGACATTGGCGAGCACGACCTGATAACGCTGGCCCTGCTGGCGGCTGACCTGCACCGGGCCATCGACCCGCTCAAACTGCGCGAGCTGGCCGAGGCTGAGCTGTGCGCCGGAGGGCAGCGTGATGAGCGTCTGCGCCAGCGACTCCGGTGTGCGGGCACTGTCCTGACCGCGTAGCAGCAGCGGTACGCGGCGGCCGGTCTGGCTGATGATACCGACCTGCTCGCCCTCGATCTGCGTACGCATCAGCGCGGCAAAATCATCGACTGAGAGTCCGGCACGCGCCAGTGCGTCGGTGTCGGGCACGATCTGCAGATACTGCACGCCGTTGTTTTCCACAAAATAGACATCCTCGGCACCGTTGATGCCGCGCAGAATGCCGGCGATTTCTTCCGCCAGTGCATTGAGCGTGTTCAGGTCAGGCCCGAACAGGCGGATGGCGAGGTCGCCGCGCACGCCGATGATCATCTCCGACACGCGCATTTCGATGGGCTGGGTGAAGGCGATCTCGACACCGGGAAAGTTGTGCAGCACTTGGCGAATCTTGTCCACGATGGCGGCTTTGCTCGGCAACTGCCATTCGCTGTCAGGCTTCAGGCTGATGAAGGTGTCGGTCTGGTTCAGGCCCATGGGGTCGAGGCCAATTTCATCGGTGCCGGTGCGCGCGGTGATGTTGGCAATGTCGGGCACGGCCTTGAGCAGCGCTTGCTGTACCCGCGTGTCGATGTCCAGCGAGGTCTCCAGGCTGATCGACGGCAATTTTTCCAGCTGGACGATGAAGTCGCCTTCGTCCAGCGTGGGCATGAAGGTTTTGCCGACTTGCGTGTAGACGCCGGCGCTGAGCACCAGCAACAAGCCGGCCCCGATGAGCAGCGGCTTCGGCCGGGCCAGCACGCGATCCAGCAGCGGCGCGTAATGTTTGGCGATGGTGCGCGGCAGCCACGGCTCTTCGTCGGCCTCGCGCTTGAGCAGCCACTGCGCCAGCAGCGGAATGATGGTCAGCGACAGCAGCAGCGAGCCGGCCAGCGCAAACAGGATGGTCATGGCCACCGGCGCGAAGAGCTTGCCTTCCAGACCTTCCAGCGTGAGCAGCGGCAGGAATACCAACGCGATGATGGCGATGCCGGCGCCCACAGGCACAGCCACTTCGCGAATGGCAGCGATGATCAGCGCCGTCTTGGCGGCGCCCACGGGCGTTTCCTTTTCTTCCTGCAATTTCGCCACGATGTTTTCGACCACGACTACGGCGGCATCCACCAGCATGCCGATGGCGATGGCGAGGCCGCCCAGGCTCATGAGATTGGCACTCAGACCGGTCCAGCGCATGAGCAGAAAGGTCCACAAGGCCGACAGCGGCAGCACCACGGCAACCGTGACAGCGGCGCGGACATGGCCGAGAAACAGCACCAGCAGCACGGCCACCAGCGCCACGGCTTCGAGCAACGCCTTGCTCACGGTGTGCACGGCGCGATTGACCAGCGCACTGCGGTCATACACGGTTTCGAGGCGTGTGCCGGCGGGCAGGTTTTTTGCCAGTTCGGCCAGGCGTTGCTTGACCTCGGCGACCACCACTTTGGCGTTGGCGCCCCGTAGGCCAAGCACCAGCCCTTGCACGGTTTCTCCCTTGCCGTTGTGGGTCACACCGCCGAAGCGCGTGAGCGAGCCGTGGCGCACATCGGCCACATCGCGGACGCGAATCTGCTGGCCGCCCTGTGCCGACACGACCAGATTGGCGACATCGGCTAGGGTTTTCAGCCGACCTTGCAGGCGCACCAGCAGCGCTTCCTCGCCAGCGCCCAGACGGCCGGCACCGGTGCTGCTGTTGTTCGCGAGCAGGGCTGAGCGCAGGCTGTCGATGCTGATGCCGGCAGCGGCCAGACGCGCCGGATCGGGGGCGACTTCAATGGCCCCGGCCAGCCCGCCGAGTACATTCACATCCGCCACGCCGGGCAGCGTGCGCAGCGCCGGGCGTATTACCCAGTCCAGCAGGGCACGGCGCTCGACCAGCGGCTGCGGGCCTTCCACCGTGAACATGAACATTTCGCCGAGCGGTGTGGTGATGGGCGCGAGACCGCCCGTGGCATCTGCCGGCAGGCTGGCCATGACACCGTTCAGGCGTTCGCTGACCTGGCTGCGCGCCCAGTAGATGTCGGTGCCTTCGGCGAAATCGAGGGTGATGTCGGACAGGCCGTATTTCGAGGTCGAGCGCAGCATGGTCTGTTGCGGAATGCCGAGCAGATCCACTTCCACCGGCACGGTGACGCGGCTCTCCATTTCTTCCGGGGTCATGCCCGGCACTTTCAGGATGATCTTGACCTGGGGCGCGGACACATCCGGGAAGGCATCAATCGGCAGCGTCAGGCTGGCGTGAATGCCGGTGGCGATCAGCGCCACCAGTGCAAAGACGGTGAGAAACGGGCGCTGCAACGCGCCGGCACTGAGCTGCTCCAGCTTCATGGCGCGGCCTGCAGCAGGCTTTTCAGGGTGATCAGGCCGGATACCGCGACGCGATCCTTGACGCTGAGCTCGCCTTGCACTTGGCTGCGCTCGCTGCCGCTGTCCTGCCGGGTCACGACGACCGGCTGCACGCCGGTGGCGCGGGCCAGAAACACATACTGCTTGCCGCCCACGGTGAGCAGGGCGCGGGTTGGCACGGTGAGCGCCGACGCATTTGAAGTGGCGCTTGCTTGCGTTGCCAGCGCGCGAGCCCGCAGCCACTGGCCCGGGCGCAGCTCACGGGTATCACCACGCAGCACGGCGCGAACCCGGATTTGGTTGCCGGCACTGGCGCTGCCCCAGCCGACCTGCTGAACCTCGGCGCTGACGGCCAGCTCACGATCGTTTTGCGGGTCGCTCAGGCGCAGCTTCTGGCCGCGCTGGAAGCGTTGCGATTCGGTCACCGGCACCGACAGCGACAGCACCAGATGCTGCGGGTCGGCGAGCTGGAGCAGGGCATCGCCGGCGTTGACGCGCTGGCCGAGCTGCACGGTGCGGCTGATGACTCGCGCTGCAGCCGGAGCGCGCAGGCTGACATGACCGCGACTGGCATCACTGGCAGACAAACCGAGCAGGCTCAGTTGCTGGCGCGCAGCGGCAAAGGCGGCATCGGCTTCGATGGCTTTCTGCTCGCTGGCCTCTAGTCGTCTGGCCGCGATAATACCTTCAGCGTGAAGGGCTCGATCGCGCTGGTGTTCGGCATTCGCCAGCTTCGCGGCGCTTTGCGCGCGCTTGAACTCGGCGGCCAGTGCCGGCGCTTCGGGCGCAGCAATCTCCAGCAGGACCTGCTTCCTGCTCAGGCTGTCACCCTCGGCCACGCGCAGGCGAGTGACCACACCGGCCAGCGGTGCCGTGACCACCCATTGCGAGTCGGCGGCGGCTTCGATCTGTCCATTGAAGGGCAGCCCCTGGCCTGCTTGCGCCGCGCCCACGGGCTCGAAGCGAATACCGGATGCCTGCAATTGCGCCGCGCTGAGCGCCAGTAGCGGTGCCGCCTGAGTCACGGCACTGGCGAGCAGCAGGAAAAGACCGTACGAACGCGCCATCATGGCGTGACTCCTTGAACTTGATTGAATCGGGCGATGGCCCATTGCCAGGCAATTTTCGCGCTGCCGTGCTGGCGGGCGATATCGGCGTAACGCTGCTCGCCGAGCAGGCGCTCCTGCAGGCTGGTTTCACCGAGCTGATAGGCTCTGCGCGTCAGCCGGATTTCCTGCTCGGCGAGTGCCAGACGCGCCGTCAGCTGCTGCAGCGCCGACGCGCGGGCATTGAGTTCGTGATGCGCCTCGTGATGCGCCATGCTGGCGGCGCGTTGCTCGCGACGCACGCTGTCTTCGGCTTCGGCCAGTTGCAGCTGCGCGGGCAGATGTTGCGCCTGGGCGTGAGTCTGTCCGGCAAAGGGCAGCGTGATGGTCACGCCAACGCTGTCTACCACCTCGTTTTGCGAGCGCTCGCGACGGCTGCCGAGCAGCAGCTTTGGGGAGCCCGAACCTTGCGCCTTCAGTCCCTTGACCAGCTCCTGCTGACGCTCGGCCCAGGCTTGCGCGGTCAGCAGCGGCGGCCAGGGCTTGCTGTCGCTGACCTGGATTTCTTCGCCATGCAGCGGCAGCGCGCCCAGGCCCGTCAGCGTGCGCCAGCGGAACTGCACATCTATGTGCTGCGACTCGGCCTCATGCAGCAGCAGCTCGCGTTCGCGGCGCGCATTCTCGGCAATCAGGCGTTCCAGCGGTGCCACTTCGCCGGCTTTGACCTTGCGCTCGATGTCGCTTTCCAGCGCCTTGAACGCGGCCACATCGGCCTCTGCCTGTGTGACCAGCCAAGCCTGCAATTGCTCCTGCCAGAACAGATCGCGCACTTCGCCGGCCACTTGCCAAGCCTGCCATTGCCGATACTGCTGCGCATAGGCTTGTGCTTTTTCGCCCTCGGCCTGAGCGGCATCGCGCTGGCCCCAGCGCCACAGCGGCAGTTCCACGCCGATCTCGTTTTCGCGCAGGCCGTTAGCGGTAGGGGTGTTGCGATCATGCAGCGCATCGGTCTGATAGCGCCATTGCACGGCCGGTGCTGCCGACAGCCATAATGAGCCGCGACGCTGCAGAATTTCGCCTTCGCGCTGATGTGCGAGTGGTGTGCTTTGTGCAGGGGCTTTCTGCTGAGCGGCGAGGATGGCGGCGGCCAGCGTCAGCGAATCGCTGCGCACTAGCTCGTCGTGCTCATGGCTGTCGATACCGGCTAGATGCACGATGTGTGGTTTGTGCTCTTGTATGGCCGCTGCCAGTTCTTTGATCGTCGGCGAGTACAGACGCTGGAGTCCTGGCGCCTTCTCCTTACCCATCAAATAAATGTCGATCAATTCTCGCTCGTCACGAAAGTTGTAGTACTTGGCAATCTCTTCGCTACCGGGCTTGGCAACGCTTTCGCGCCAACCGCTTGGGCTATGGCAGCATGTTGGTGTTCGTGGCTTTGTTTGTTGTGAGTTTGTTTGCCGAAGTGTTGTGCAATGACAAACCATTTTTGGCG
>CALEYY010000331.1 GCA_937928295.1 uncultured Moraxellaceae bacterium | reverse complement strand
CACGGGCAGCAGGTCAATGCCAGCCAGCTTGTTCATCGTGGCGATCTGTAGTTGCACCGAGGTCGTGGAGTAACCCACGCTGACACGGCCCGGACGCTGCTTGGCATACGCGATGAAGTCAGAAAAAGTCCGGATGGGCGAGTTGGCTTTGACCATCACCACGTGATTCGTCAGGCTGGCGCCGCCAATGGGTGTGAGATCCGTGCGCGGGTCGTAAGCCATGTTCTTGGAGAAAGCGATGTTGGCGGCCAGCAGACCGAGCCGATGGGTGATCAATTCCTCCAGCTTGTCGGCGCGCCGCTGCTGGACGAAGGTCATGCCGATGACGACGAACACGAAGCCGAGCAGCATCAGTGCTTCGCCGCGGTCGCCCAGCAGCAGATAGATGGCGCCGCAGGCCACCAGCTGCGGCAACCAGTCGCCCACCATGCCGGATCGCACCCGCAGGCCGCGATGCTGCGTCAACGCCTGCGCGACCGCAGCCGGCGCATGCGCAACCCGCTCGCGGCGATAGCAGCAGGCGTGGGTCACCTTCGCGCCCCGCGCCGTCAGCGTGTCGGCCAGCAGCCTGCGGCCACCGTCGCCGGTGACGATGAGGATGCGCTGGCCCTGCACGGCCATCAGCTCCGGCCACTGCAACAGGTCTTCGCTGCGGCCACCCTCGGGTGCGAGGGCGACGTGCCCGTGGCGCGCCAGTGCGCGCGCGCTGCCCTGCCCCAGTGCCAGCAGGCGGTGCGGCCAGTCCTCGGGGTAAAGACTCATCGCACCTTCGACGGCATTGGCGCTGGTGAAAATCCACACATCGGCATCGCCATGGCTGTGTCAAAGCTGATGATTCCTCAGCCTAAGCCTCAAATACATGTTTAGACACACCGATGGTGTGTTGTCTAATTACTTGACAAATGCTACACTTTATGACTATGGGTCTATTTCGCAAAACCGAAGCAATCTCTGAAGATAAGCGTTCGTCGCTTTTAGCGCAATACGCCCCTAGCATTATGGGTGAAAACTTAAACACCCTTTATAACTATGTACTGCCAAAAGTAAATCGCAACGAAGCTATGTCAGTTCCATCTGTTGCTCGTTGCCGCAATTTAATCTCTGGTGTTATCGGTGGACTGCCACTTAACTTGTATCGCAAGTCCACAGGTGAAGAGCTTGGCAATCCAGTATGGGTAGATCAGCCAGCACTTAACCAACCACGATCAGTAACAATGGCATGGACTGTAGATAGTCTCATGATGTACGGCGTGGCGTATTGGCAAGTTACAGAAGTTTATGCAGAAGATGGAAGACCTTCTCGCTTCCAATGGATACCTAATACAAAAGTTACATTCACAACTGATCTTTATGGCATGACAGTAACACAATACTTTGTAGATGCTGTTGCAGTTCCAATGTCAGGACTTGGATCACTTGTAACATTCCAAGCATTTGATGAAGGTATCCTAGAGCGCGGATCAGAGACAATCAGAGCTGCAATTGATCTTCGCAAAGCAGCAGTATTAGCAGCATCGACTCCAATGCCTTCTGGTGTGCTTCGCAACAATGGTGCAGACCTTGATCCAAAAGAAATTGCTGGATTACTTGCTGCATGGAAGAACGCTCGTCAAAATCGCAGCACAGCTTACTTAACATCGACATTGGAATACCAGCCAACATCATTCTCACCTAAAGACATGATGTACGACGAGGCGCAACAATTCCTAGCGACTGAGATCGCTCGTCTATGTAACATCCCTGCATACATGGTATCTGCCGAAGCCAATAACTCTATGACTTATGCAAATGTATTGGATGAGCGCAAGCAATTTTATTCTCTCAGCCTTGCACCTTATGTGTGCGCTATTGAAGATCGCTTGTCAATGGATGACATCACAGCACGCGGCAACGCGGTGAAGTTCGACCTTGACTCATCATTCCTAGCAACAGAGCCAATGGAAAGACTGCTAGTAATTGAAAAGATGTTATCTCTAGGCTTGATCACAGTTGAGCAAGCGATGGAGATGGAAGATTTAACACCAAACGGAAGCGAAGGAATAGCCTAATGGAAAATCAGGTCATCACCTTCTCGTCTGGACTTATTGCCAATGTTGAGGAACGCCTCATCTCAGGCAAGATCGTGCCAGCGGGAACAGGCGAAGTGGGAAACACTTCTGCTGGTAAGGTCGTATTCGAGAAGGGCGCAATTGCACTTCCAGAAGATCCAAAAACTGTCAAGCTACTTAATCAGCATGACACACGCCAGCCACTAGGCAAGGCAACACAATTTACAGAGCAAGAAGATGGCATCTATGCATCTTTCAAGGTATCACGATCTAATCGTGGAACAGAGGCTCTTATCCTTGCTGAAGAAGGATTGCAGTCAGGTCTTTCAGTAGGCGTTGAAGTTATCAAGTCAAAGCAGAAGGGCAACATCATGGTTGTATCCGCTGCTAAATTACTAGAGGTTTCATTGGTAACCGAGCCAGCATTTAAGTCGGCTCAGGTTCTCGATGTAGCTGCTGAGGAAACTCCAGAGGCAGTAGAAGAAGAAATCACACCAACAGAAAGCGAGACAGCTGTGGAGAATACTCCAGAGACAGTTGCAGCACCAGCAGTAGAAGCAGCAGCGGTTGAAGCTGCTCGCCCAACTGTAGTGACAGCAACTACATTCGTGCGCGAGCGCGTAGCACCTATCACAGGCGCACAGTACCTAGAAGCAAACATCAAGGCAGCACTTGGTGATGATGAGGCTCGTCGTGTTGTTCGCGCAGCAGATGACTCAACATCAACAAACACAGGCTTGACACTTGCACCACACCTAAACACATTCATCACTGACACATTCACAGGACGCCCTGCATTTGAGGCAGTAACACGCTCTGCTCTAACAGAGTCAGGCATGTCATTCACAGTCCCACGCATGTACACCAACAATGCAACACCTAACACTGCACCAACAGTTGCAGACACAAACGAAGGTGCAGCACCATCTGAGACAGGCATGACTTCTAGCTATGACACAGTTACAGTTGAGAAGTTCTCAGGATTGCAGCGCGTATCATTCGAGCTTGTAGATCGCTCATCACCAGCATTCATGGAACTCATGATGGCTGAAC
>CALEYY010000330.1 GCA_937928295.1 uncultured Moraxellaceae bacterium | reverse complement strand
CGCGATCTGGCGGCGTTCTGCAAGGCGATGGGCAGCACCGGACGCGGCGTATCGCAATTGACCGGCAACCTCGATTTCGCCGAGACGATGGCGCGCGAAAGCGGACGCCCGGTCATCTGGAACGCGCCGCTGGCCGAAGGTGCGCTCAACCAGCACGGTGGTGCCAAGATCACGCTGACTAAGGGCAAGGCCTATTACATCGAGGCGCTGGTGAAAGAGCGTCGCGTGTCGCCGGACTGGCGCAAGGAGTTTCCGTATCAGGCTGCGCCGTATACGACCACGACCGTGTTCATCGTGCGCAAGGGCAATCCGCGCAAGATTCAGGACTGGAGTGATCTGGTCAAGCCGGGCGTGCGCGTCATCGTGCCGAACCCGAAGACCTCCGGCAATGGCCGCTATACCTACCTCGCCGCCTGGGGCTACGCCCTGAAGCAGGGGGGCGATGATGCCGCTGCGCGTGGTTTCGTGAAGAAGCTGTTTGCCAACGTGCCGGTGCTTGATGCCGGTGGCCGTGGCGCCACCACGACTTTTGCCCAGCGCAATATCGGTGATGTGCTGGTGACCTTCGAGAACGAGTTCGGACTGCTTGCCAAGGAGTTTGGCGAAGATCAGTTCGAGATCGTCTACCCGTCCCTGAGCATCGAGGCGGCTGCGCCGGTCGCGATCGTGGATCGCGTGGTCGACAAGCATGGCACGCGCGAGCAGGCCAAGGCCTACCTCAACTTCCTGTTCACGCCAGCCGGCCAGGAAATCATCGCCCAGCAGGGTTTCCGCCCGCGTGACAAGGCCGTGTTTGCCCGCCATGCCAAGGACTTTCCGGCGATTCCGACCTTCACCGTCGAGGACTATCTGGGTGGCTGGAACAAGGTGCAGGCGCAGCATTTCGCCGATGGCGCGGTGTTCGACCAGATCATTCTGCGCTGACACGCCGAGACCATACGATCATGAATTTTCAGCAGTTGCGCATCGTGCGCGAAACCGTGCGCCAGCGCTTCAACCTGACCGAGGTGGCGAATGCGCTGTTCACCTCGCAGTCCGGCGTGAGCAAGCACATCAAGGATCTGGAGGATGAGCTGGGCATCGAGCTGTTCATCCGCAAGGGCAAGCGCCTGCTCGGCCTGACTGCGCCCGGCGAGGAGTTGCTGGAGGTGGTCGAGCGCATGCTGCTGGATGCGCAGAACATCCGTCAGCTTGCCGATCAGTTCAGCAAGCGCGATCAGGGCCAGCTCATTGTGGCGACCACGCACACCCAGGCGCGCTATGTGCTGCCGCAGGTGGTGACGCGCTTCAAAGCGGCGTACCCGAAGGTGCAGCTGGTGTTGCATCAGGCCAGTCCGACCGAGGTCGTGCAGCAGCTGCTCAGCGGCGATGCCGATATCGGCATTGCCACCGAGGCGCTGGAGGCGGTGCCGGGGCTGACATCGTTTCCGTACTACCACTGGCATCACACCACGGTGGTGCCGGACGGGCACCCGCTGCTGCTGGAGCAGCCGCTGACGCTGGCGGCACTGGCGCGTTTTCCGCTGGTGACTTATCACGACGGCTTTACCGGCCGCACCCGCATCAACAACAGTTTTGCGGCGGCGGACATTCACCCGGACATCGTCATGACGGCGCTCGATTCGGATGTCATCAAGACCTATGTCGAGCTCGGTCTGGGCGTCGGCATCACGGCGTCGATGGCCTTCAATCCATCGCGCGATGCCGGTTTGCAGGCCATCGATAGTCGGCATCTGTTCGAGGCCAACACCACGCGGCTGGCGATTCGCACGGGGCATTACCTGCGCGATTTTGCCTACCGATTCATTGAGCTGTGCGCGCCCGAGCTGGACGAAAGCTCGGTGCGCCAGCGTTTGCGGCAGGGCGATGCCTGAGTCCGGCTTAATCCCAATATGAATAAGCATATGAAAACTTATTCTTTTTATTCTGAAATTGAGGCGTTTAACCTGCGCCTATCCCGTTCTGCGGCATAAAACTTAGCTTGGAGTACTACCTCATGCGTTTGAATAAACTGGGCCTCGCGGCCGCACTGGCCACCACCCTGTTCAGCGGTGCTGTCGCGGCCAAGGACTACAACCTGCTCAATGTGTCTTACGACCCGACGCGCGAGCTTTATCAGGACTACAACGCCGCTTTCGCCAAATACTGGCAGCAGAAGACCGGCGACACCGTGACCATCCGCCAGTCGCATGGCGGTTCCGGCAAGCAGGCGCGCTCGGTGATCGACGGCCTTAACGCCGATGTGGTGACGCTGGCGCTGGCTTACGACATCGATGTCATCGCCGACAAAGCCAAGCTGCTCGACCCGAACTGGGAAAATCGCTTCAAGTACAACAGCTCGCCCTACACCTCGACCGTGGTGTTTCTGGTGCGCAAGGGCAATCCCAAGCACATCAAGGATTGGGGCGATATCGTCAAGCCGGGCGTGAAGATCATCACGCCGAACCCTAAGACTTCGGGCGGCGCGCGCTGGAATTATCTGGCCGCCTGGGGCTATGCCCTGCAGCAGCCGAACGGCAACGAGGCCAGCGCCAAGGAGTTTGTCACCAAGCTGTTCCGCAATGTGCCGGTGCTCGATACCGGTGCTCGTGGCGCGCTCACCACCTTCACCGAGCGCGGCATTGGTGATGTTTTCTTGTCCTGGGAGAACGAGGCCTATCTGGCCACGCGTGAACTCGGGCCGGACAAGTTCGACATCGTAGTCCCGTCGGTGAGCATCCTCGCCGAGCCGCCGGTCGCTGTGGTCGATCGCGTTGCGGCGAAGAAGGGTAACGCTGCGGTAGCCAAGGCCTATCTGGAATACCTGTACAGCACCGAAGGTCAGGAAATTGCTGCGAAGAACTACTACCGCCCACGCGATCCGGCTGTGGCGGCCAAGTACGCCAAGCAATTCACTCAGGTAAAGCTGTTCGACATCAAGACCTTTGGTGGCTGGCAGAAGGCTCAGGAAAAGCACTTTGCCGATGGCGGCGTGTTTGACAGCATCTACGCGGCTGGGCTGCGTTGATGGCCATGCTTAGCAAAGCGGTGCCTCGCAAAGCCCAGCGCGTCTTGCCCGGTTTCGGGCTGACGCTGGGCTATAGCGTGGTGTATCTGAGCCTGCTGGTGCTGATTCCGCTGGCTGGTCTGTTCCTGAAAACCGCCGGCATGACCTGGGAAGAGTTCAGCACCATCATCTTCTCGCCACGCGTGCTGGCGGCTTACAAGATCAGCTTTGGTACTGCCTTCATCGCGGCGGTGATCAACGCCTTCTTTGGCTTTCTCGTGGCTTGGGTACTGGTGCGGTATTCCTTCCCCGGCCGGCGCGTGGCCTGCATGATCAACGATACGAACTTGCCGTCACTGGCCGTGGCGGGGAAGCTGGGCTTCGTGCAATACGGTGCCCACGATGATATGGGCACCAATCTGATTCTGCTCGAACGCCCAGCGTAACGCCCTAGCCGACGAAGGCGCGTTCGATCACGTATTCGCCGGGGT
>CALEYY010000329.1 GCA_937928295.1 uncultured Moraxellaceae bacterium | reverse complement strand
GGGTCACGGACCGCAGGCCCGGTATCGCTCCCTGTGCATCATCACGCTAGGCATAAATAGTGATCTGGCTCAGGCCGGAGTAGCCGGTTGAAAAAAGCGCCGTATGCCAGCCAAACAGCCGCTGCTCCGTCAGACCCGCCGCGTTGTTCTGGGTGGCATCCAGCACCATGTCCACTATTCCCTCTACATGGCGATCAACAGGTGCCAGCGCGCCTATATCAACCCGCGAGCGATAGGGGTACGACGCAGCTATACAACCGCACGGTCGTCTACAACCGAAAGCGACATGGGCAATTCAGGCTGGGCAATCGTGAGTTCGATTTCCGTGTAAAACCGAGGTTTCCGCACATGTTGTCCACGGAGTTACTCTTTGTTGATCTGTTCAACAATGTGGATGAGCTGGCCGAGGACGTATCGGCTGTCTGGGCACGGGCGGAAAGCAAGGCCAAGCAGCTGAATGGCGATGGATTGAGCCAGGCGTTGCGCGCCTATGGCAATCTGGCGAAATGCAAGCGACTCGAAAGAGGGTGCCGTGCGGATCGGCAGTGCGACGCTATGGCTGGTGAGTAAACTGCCGATGCGTGAAGGCTCTTGTCGTGGACAAGCATCGGTCGTCTATCGGCTTATGGATGAGCAGGTCGCAAAATAAATTGAAAAAACGCAAATAAAGAGCATAATCTGAAAATATTAAATGCTCTTATGGCTAAATATCATGCTTGTCGAGTTTCGTACCAAGAACTTCCGCAGCCTGCGAGATGAGCAGGTCCTCAGCCTAGTAGCATCCAGCGACAAGTCTCAGCTGGATACGCACGCCCTTGAAACAGGCTTGAAGGCTGCCCCGCATGTGCTCAAGAGTGCAGTTGTCTATGGGGCCAATGCCAGCGGCAAGTCCAATCTGATCAAGGCGCTGCAGTACATGCGCGGAGTGGTGCTTGAGTCCGCCGGTTTGCAGCCCGGCCAGCTTTACGAGCGACTTCAGGCTTTCAGGCTGGATGCCACATCGGTTGGCGAGGCGACGGCGTTCGAGGTCACTTTCCTGCTGGAAGGCGTGCGCTATCAGTACGGCTTCAGCATGACGCAGCAGCGCATCGTCAGCGAGTCCCTGCTGGTCTACAAAGCGTTCAAGCCGCAGCGCTGGTTTGATCGCCGCTATGACGCCGAGACCGCTAAGGATGTGTATGAGTTCGGCTCCGGTCTGAAGGGTGCCAAGAACTTGTGGGAGGGCGCAACTCGCCCTAATGCGCTGTTCCTGTCCATGGCGGTTCAGCTCAACAGCGAATCGCTGCATCCGGTGTTTGACTGGTTCGCCAACCATTTGGTGATCTTCAATGAGCAGGCGCAGCTGTCACCTCAGCTTTCGCTACAAATGCTCAAGCAGGAAGGCCAGCGCAAGGTAATTTGCGACTTCCTACGTGCTGCGGATATCAGCATCGCCGACATCGAGGTGACGACTCGGCAGACGATGGTTCATACCTTCAATTTCGACCTGGTCACAGGAAAGCGCGAAGAGTCTGTTGGTGAGCAGCCGGTGGATGAGGTGAAGTTTCATCATGTGACCGACAGCGGCAGCGCGGTTTTCGATCTGTCAGATGAGTCCGGTGGCACGCGCAATCTGCTGTTTTTGGTGGGGCCTATTCTAGACATCTTGAGCAAGGGTCTCACTTTGGTGGTGGATGAGCTGGATACCAGCCTGCACACCTTGCTGGTCCAGGCATTGGTGAGGATGTTCCACCGGCCAGACGCCAATACGGGCAATGCGCAGCTGATCTTCACGACCCATGACACCTCGTTGCTGGATGCTTATGGCCTTTTCCGGCGCGATCAGATCTGGTTCGTTGAAAAGAAGCCGGATCAGAACTCAGAGCTGTTCTCCTTATTGGACTTCAGCCCGCGCAAGAGCGAGGCGTTGGAGCGAGGATATCTGCAGGGGCGCTATGGTGCTTTGCCATTTTTGCGCGAACTGCAGGTGGGAGTTACCCACTGATGGGGCAGGATAACCAGCCCAAGGTCAGGCAGCTAGCGCGCAAGGAGCGTAAGGAAACCAGACGGGCAGATCACTCGCGAATTCTCATCGTGACCGAGGGCAGCAAGACCGAGCCTTTGTATCTGGAAGAGATTCGCGCCGCTTATCAGCTGCATTCGGCTAATGTTGAAGTGCAACCCAGCCGATTGGGTACGGCCCCGATTCAGGTCGTGAAATATGCCGAGCAGCTTTTCAGGGAGGGTGACCTGAACAGAGGGGTCCGCCCTCGTAGCTTTGATCAGGTCTATGCCGTGTTTGACCGGGATGAGCATCCGACCTATTTCAGTGCCTTGTCTGCTGCTGAGGCGCTAGATGGCAGACTGCGCAATGACAATAGCGAGTCTGTCAGCTTCACGGCGATTGCTTCTGTACCTAGCTTCGAGCTGTGGCTATTGCTGCATTTCGAGGATGTGTTTTCAGCGCTTGAGCGGGACGAGGTGTTGCAGCGTTTGAAGGGACATCTGCCTGCTTACGAGAAGGGGGCGGGTGGTGTCTTCGCAGCTACTCGGGAACATGTCGATATCGCAAGCCAACGCGCTAGGCGTTTGGCAGAGCAACATACGGCTTACACAGCGCCGGAGCCTTACACAGGCATGGCTGATCTGGTCGAGTTGCTCATTCAGCTGCGCGGTTGAAGCGGATGGTAGTTAAGCTTCAACAAGG
>CALEYY010000328.1 GCA_937928295.1 uncultured Moraxellaceae bacterium | reverse complement strand
TGCACCGGTTGACCGAGATCGGCGTCGAGATCTCGATCGACGACTTCGGCACCGGCTATTCCAGCCTGGCCTATCTGACCACGTTGCCGATCAGCGAGCTGAAGATCGACCGCAGCTTCGTGCGTGACCTGGGCATCACGCCGCAAAGCTCGGCCGTGGTCACCGCCATCATCGCGCTGGCCCGGTCGCTGGGGCTGCGGGTGATCGCCGAGGGCGTGGAGAACCTGCGCCAGATGGAGGTGCTGCACCGCCTGGGCTGCGGCGTGATGCAGGGCTTCCTGTTCAGCCGGCCCATCCCGCCCGAGGAACTGGAGACCTGGCTGCAGCAGACCGTGCTGCCGCGCAAGGCGCCCTGGATCGTGCAGGCCGGTGCCGACCGGCTGGAACCGCCGCGCAACTCGGGCGGCCGCCGGCCCTGACGCTGCGGCTCAAGCCGGCGCCTGGCCGGCCGATGAAGAGCCATCCCCGTTGATGAGTTCTGGAGCCGCCACCGATGGACGCTGACCGTCCCACCCCTGCGCAGCTGGCCAAGGGTGCTTTGCGCCGGTTGGCCACGTCCAAGCGCGAGCCCACCCCTGCCAACTTCGCCCGCGCGTATGCCGAGGAGGCGGGCGATGCCGCGCCGGCCGAAGGGGAGGAGGAAAAACCGGAGCAAGAGCAGGCCCGCACGCCGGGATTCTTCACCCAGTTCACCACGCTGCTGTCCCGTCGCTGGCGGATTTTCTTCCGCGAAGGCCGGCAGGTATTTTTCCTGCTGAGCGGCCGTGCCCCAGCGCGTCAGCGCGTTGGCGATGCTCATCGGCGTGAGGATCGCGGCAGCCAGCGTGAAATCGCCGTAGCCCAGATCTTCAGCGGCCAGCACATTGGTCACCACCGACTGCTCGGCGGCCATGCCGCCCATGGCTTCCGGCACCGCGTAGAAGTTCAGGCCCAGCTCCTGAGCCTGTGCCAGCAGCCCGTCCGGGAATTTGGCGTGATGATCGGCGTTGTGCGCGGCAGGGCGCAGCACATCCTTAGCGAATCGCTGCAGGGTGTCGCGCATCATCTGCTGCTCATCGCTCAGGCTGATGTCGAACAGACCCTTGGCGGCGGCGGGCAGACGCTGCTTGCCGGCACCGCTGGCGGGCTTGAAGGTGCGCGTGGCAGCGCCGAGCAATTGGAAGCCGGTCTTGCTGCCGGTATAGAGCAGCTTCTCGATGGGCTTGCGGATCTTCAGGCGATCCGGCCAGTCGGATTGGGCAAAGCGGTTGAGGTAGTTCAACCCCAGACCCTGGATTTGGTTGGCATTCATCATTGTTCTCCTGCCGAGCAGCGTTTCTGTGGGTTTTCACGAGCATCCCCCCGATTCATGTGGGGGGTAGTGAATGCCCGGTCATGTTCCACCGCTTTGCCCGGTCGTCGTTGACCGGGGTGACAGAGATTGATGACAGAAAAGCGACTCAGGAGACAGCAGAGAAGCTTATTTCCGGCCGGACGGTGTCCAAGTCAGATCTTCGATATGGATCGGGAACTCATCCGTGAGCCGATCACGGAAATAATGCTGCAGCGTCTTTTTCACCGACGGGAAGGCCAGCTCATCCCACGGGATCTCACCCTCGTTGAACAGACGGCATTCTAGCGACTCGCTACCAACACCATACTGGCCGCCGACGAGTAGGCCGCGATGCAGCATGTAGACCTGGCTGATGTAGGGAATGTTGAAAATGGTGTAGAGCTGCAGGTCGGTGACATTGGCCTCGGCTTCTTCAAAGGTCTCGCGGGCACCACCCTCGGCCACGGTCTCGCCGTTTTCCATGAAGCCGGCGGGCAGCGTCCAGTACCCGTAACGCGGCTCGATGGCGCGGCGGCAGAGCAGCACCTGATCGCCCCAGATCGGCAGGCAGCCGGCAATGATCTTCGGATTCTGATAGTGCACGGTCTGGCAACTTGGGCAGACGGCGCGCTCGCGGCTGTCGCCATCCGGTATGCGGTGTTCCACGGCGTGACCACAGTGACTGCAAAAATTCATGGGCAGGCTCCAGACTGATGCCGTGCAGTATACATGGCGCTCTGTGTATCATCGCGCCATGACTCAGCATTCACAGATCACGACACTAAGACAGAACCTCGCCGCGCATCCTGCACCCATGGACGGTGCCGATGCTGCAGTTCTCATTGCCATTTTCACGGGTAGCGGCGAGCCCGAAGTGCTGCTGACGCGACGGCCGACGCACATGAAGTCGCACGCCGGCGAGGTCGCCTTCCCCGGCGGCAAGCGCGATACCAGCGACGCCTCGCTGACCGAGACCGCCCTGCGCGAGAGTGAAGAAGAGGTGGCCTTGCCGCGCGCCAGCGTGGAGATCATCGGCGCGTTGAAGCCGGCCCGCGCCAAAAGCGGCATCAAAGTCTTGCCGGTGGTCGGTCTGGTGCGGGATGAGCCTGTGCTGGTCGGCAGCCCGGATGAGGTCGAAAGCCTATTTCGCGTACCGCTGCGTTTCTTCTTCGAGCAGAAGCCCGAACGCGACCATCGCATCAACTTTCGCGGCATCGATCTGGTGGTGCCGTGCTTCCGTTACGACGGCTACATCATCTGGGGCCTGACCGCCTACATGCTGGTCGAATTCATGCGTCAGGGCTTCGACCATGCCATCGACTATCCATGGCCGCCCATCTTGCCGGGCATCATGGTGCCTAATAAATAATTCTGAGGATGCGTATATGAAGTATCAATTAGGCGATCGCCGCGTCGAAGCCAAGGGCGCGCATTGGGTGGCCGACAACGCCACCGTCATCGGCTCCGTGGTGCTGGAAGAGAATGCCAGCGTCTGGTTCAACGCCGTCGTGCGCGGCGACTGCGACCTCATCACCATCGGCGAAAACAGCAATGTGCAGGATGGCGCGGTGCTGCACACCGACTACGGCTTCCCGCTCACCATCGGTGCCAATGTCACCATCGGGCATCAGGCCATGCTGCACGGCTGCACGGTGGGCGAGGGCTCGCTGATTGGCATCCAAGCAGTGATTCTCAACGGCGCCAAGATCGGCAAGGGCTGCATTATTGGCGCTCAGGCGCTGATCGGCGAAGGTAAGGAAATCCCTGATTACTCGCTGGTGGTGGGCTCGCCCGGCAAGGTCGTACGCCAGCTCGACGAAGCCCAACGCCAGATGCTGCTGCTCAGCGCCCAGCACTATGTGGAAAATGCCAAGCGCTTCCAGCGCGAGCTGATTGCGCAAGAGTGACCTGTGTTCGTGCACTGGATTTTTCAGCAACAGCGGTTAAGGTGAGCGAAATTTGAACCGAGCCGCTGCCGTGTCGCCACAACCATCGTTATCGCCCTGTATCGGTATCTGCAAGCTCAATGCCGAGGATATGTGCCTTGGTTGCGAGCGCAGCATGGCCGAGATTCGTAGTTGGGGCTTGTTGAGCCGCGCGCAGCAACGCAAAATCCTGATCCGCATTCAGCTGCGCCGTCGCCAACAGGCCGCGCCAATCACTTTGCATCAGGAACAGAAATCATGACTCAGCCGATTCTCGGAACCCCGTTCTCCTCCACGGCTACACGGGTCATGCTGCTCGGCTCCGGCGAGCTGGGTCGCGAAGTCATCATCGAGCTGAAGCGCCTCGGCTGCGAAGTCATTGCCGTGGATCGCTACGAGAATGCGCCGGGCATGCAGGTCGCCGATCGCAGCCATGTCATCTCCATGCTGGATGGCGCTGCGCTGCGCCGTGTCATCGAGCTGGAAAAGCCGGCGCTGATCGTGCCGGAAATCGAAGCCATCGCCACCGATGAGCTGGTCAGGCTGGAGTTAGAGGGCTGGCGCGTGATTCCGACCGCGCGTGCAGCGCAGCTGACGATGAATCGCGAAGGCATCCGCCGCCTCGCTGCCGAAACACTTGGCCTCGCTACCTCGCCCTTCATTTTTGCCGATACCTTCGACGTCTTCAGCGCTGGCATCGCGCAGATCGGCATGCCCTGCGTGGTCAAGCCGATCATGTCGTCGTCGGGCAAAGGCCAGAGCGTTGTCCGGACGGCCGCAGACATCCAGCACGCCTGGGACTACGCCCAGGAAGGCGGTCGCGCCGGCGCCGGCCGCGTCATCGTTGAAGGCTTCATTGATTTTGAATACGAAATCACCCTGCTCACCATCCGCCACAGCGACGGGCAGGGCGGCACCGCCACTTCTTTCTGCGACCCCATCGGGCACCTGCAAGTTGCCGGCGACTATCGCGAATCCTGGCAACCGCAACCGATGTCCGCGAAGGCGCTGGCCGGCGCGCAGGATATCGCCGAGAAAGTGACTGCTGCACTCGGCGGCCACGGCCTTTTCGGCGTCGAACTCTTCGTCAAAGGCGACCAGGTCTGGTTCAGCGAAGTCTCTCCGCGCCCCCACGACACCGGCCTCGTCACGCTGATGTCGCAAAATCTCTCCGAATTTGCCCTGCACGCGCGCGCCATTCTCGGCTTGCCCATCCCCGCCATCCGCCAACAAGGCCCCACGGCCTCCTGCGTACTGCTGGTTGAAGGCCACTCCCGCGACATGACCTATGGCAACTTGTCGGATGCCTTGGCGCAGCCCGACACCGACCTCAAACTCTTCGGCAAACCCGAAGTAGCCGGCCAACGCCGCCTAGGCGTCGCGCTAGCCAAAGGCACTGACATCGACACGGCGCGAGCCGCCGCCCGCAGCGTAATTGCAAAGATCCAAGTGAAGGTTTGATCGAGAGAGGCTGTCGGTGGTTGTGACCTGAGGTGGTAAAACCTTCACTCGCCATGGATGGCGAGTGAGAGCCCCCATGGAGGGGTTCACGGCGTGTTTTACTACCTCAGGTCACAGCCACAGGCGCAGCTAATTTAGAGCGGGGCAGGTTGCGTGTTTCCCAGTGCCACGCCACGCCCTCCGTCTCAGCCTATCTTCAGCACCCGCGCCGACTTAATCAAATGCCCGCGCAACTGCAGCACCTCAAGCTGATACCCGCCAACCCGCAACCCCACCGGCGCCTCCGGAATCGTCTCCAGCTGCTCCAGCAAAAGTCCGTTCAATGTCCGTGGCCCCTCAGTAGGCAGCGCCCACCCCAGCGTCCGATTAATAGTCCGCAAACTTGCCGTGCCATCAATCAAACAACTGCCATCTTTCTGCGGCGTGATATCCGGATGCCGATCCGCCGCCCGTGTCGTGAACTCGCCGACCAGCTCCTCCAAAATCGACTCCAGCGTCACGATGCCCTGCACATCGCCATATTCGTCCACCACCAGCCCCAGTCGCCGCTTCAGCTTCTGAAACTCCAGCAACTGCGCCGGCAGCGGCGTGCGCTCTGGTAAAAAATACGGTGCCCGGCAGTACTGCAGAATATCCGCCTTGTTAAAGCCGCTACGCCCCAAAAAGCGCGTGGCATTACGCACATGCAGAATACCGGCGGTGTGATTGAGATCGCCGCGATACACCGGCAGGCGCGTGTGCTGCGTGGTGCGCAAGGTTTGCAGGATGCTTTCGAGATCATCGTCGAGATCAATCCCGGACACGGCCTGGCGCGGAATCATGATGTCATTCACCGTACAGCGATCCAGCTCCAGCAGGCCCAGCAGCAATCGCCGATGCAGGTCGGGCAGCAGCATCTGGCCGATCAGCCGCACCAGCCACACGCGAATTGCCGGCCGCCGGTTCAGCCGCAGCATCACGCGAGATAACAGGTGCGATAACCAGCGCGGGTTGCGCAGCAGCAGCCAAAGGGCCAGCAACAGCGCAACAAAGAGGCTGATCAGGCTGGACATGACTCAGCCCGCGCTGCGATGCAGCAGCAGTTCGAGCACGGCTTGCGAGCCGACGAAGCCGATCAGCAGCAGGCCGAAGCCGGCCAGGGTAAATTTCACCGCCGTGCGTCCACGCCAACCGCGCCAGCGGCGACCGGCCAGCAGGCCGGCAAACACGGCCCAAGCCATCAGCGACAGCACCGTCTTGTGCGCAACATGCTGGGCAAAGAGATTGTCCAGCTCCAGAAAGCCGGTGCCGATGGCCAGCGTCAGCAGCACCATGCCGATGCTGATGAGCTCGAACAGCATGTTCTCCATGGTCTGCAGCGATGGCAGCGCCATCAGCAAGCCGCGCCGATGCCGCCGTAGTGCGCGATCCTGAGCAAACACCAGTAGCGCCTGTAAAGCAGCGATGCTGAGCACGCTATAAGCCAGCAGTGACAGCAGAATATGCCCCTGCATGGCGGCGGTCAGCGGCGTGGCGCGCGTGCCGGCCTCATGCCCGAGCACGCCCAGACCCAGCTCCAGCGCAGCCAGCGGCATGGCAATCAGGTAAATGCCCTGCACCGGGCGATAGACATTGACCAGCAGTGCCAGCAGCGCCAGCAGCCAGCCATGCAGCACGGCGATGGTGGCCAGCCCGAAATGCAGGCCGCCGGGATGCACCAACACCTCATGCATGACGATGCCGTGCAGCAGCAGAGCGGCGCTGAGCAAGCCAATCAGCGGCCCGCGTTCCGGCGTGATCTGGCGGCCGACGGCGCGCGCAACATAGGCGCTGGCCGCGAGATAAAGCAGGGTGGCAAGCAAAGCCAGGCTGGCGGGTAACACATCCATGACAGCGGGTCGTCGGGTGAACTGAAGAAACAACAGTTTGGCACAAGCGCGCGGCCGTGCGCTAGGCAACGAGCCTGTCTATAATCACCCGCATGTTGCCGGCTGGACCGGCGTTGGCGGAACTCCCGATCTCATGTTCGATAATCTCACCGAACGCCTCAGTGGCAGCCTGCGCGCCATCAGCGGCAGCGCTCGACTGAACGAAGACAATATCAAAGACACCCTGCGCGAAGTACGCATGGCGCTGCTGGAAGCCGATGTCGCGCTGCCGGTAGTGAAGGATTTCATCGAGCGCATCAAGGTTTCGGCGCTGGGCCAGGAAGTGCTCACGCAGCTGCAGCCCGGCCAAGCCTTCGTCAAGATCGTCCACGACGAGCTGGTACGCACGCTCGGTGAGGCCAACGAAGGCCTGAATCTGTCCACGCTGCCGCCGGCCGTCATCCTCATGGCCGGTCTGCAAGGTGCAGGCAAGACCACCACGGTCGGCAAGCTCGCGCGCTACCTCAAAGGTCAGAAAAAGTCCGTGCTGGTGGCGTCGGCAGATATCTATCGCCCGGCCGCCATCAAGCAGCTGGAAACGCTGGCCAATGACATCGGCGTCTCGTTCTTCCCGTCTGACCTCAGCCAGGACCCGGTGGCGATTGCCCGTGCGGCGATTGCCGAGGGCAAGCTCAAGTTTGCCGATGTCGTCATCATCGACACCGCCGGCCGCCTCGCCATCGACGAAGAAATGATGGCCGAGATTCAGCGCCTGCACGCGGCCATCAACCCGATTGAAACGCTGTTCGTGGTCGATGCCATGACCGGCCAGGACGCCGCCAACACCGCCAAGGCCTTCAACGATGCGCTGCCGCTGACCGGCGTCGTGCTCGCCAAGGCCGACGGCGATGCCCGTGGCGGCGCTGCGCTGTCGGTGCGTGCCATCACCGGCAAGCCCATCAAGTTCATCGGTGTCGGCGAAAAGACCGATGCGCTGGAGCTGTTCCATCCGGATCGTATTGCCCAGCGTATCCTCGGCATGGGTGACGTGCTGTCACTGGTCGAGGAAGTCGAGCGCAAGATCGACAAGGAAAAGGCCGAGAAGCTGGCCAAGAAGCTGCAAAAGGGCAAGGGCTTCGACCTGCAAGACATGCTCGAACAGTTCCAGCAAATGCGTAATCTCGGCGGCATGGCCGGCCTCATGGACAAGCTGCCGGGCATGAACGCCGCAGCAGTGCAGCAGGCCATGGCCGGTGGCGCGCCGGAGAAGCAGATGAAGCGCATGGAGGCCATCATCCAGTCCATGACGCTGGCCGAGCGCAGTAAGCCGGATCTGATTAACGGCTCGCGCAAGCGCCGCATCGCCAACGGCTCCGGCACACAGATTCAAGATGTGAACCGTGTGCTCAAGCAACACGAGCAAATGGCCAAGATGATGAAAAAATTCGCCAATCCCAGTGGCATGATGAAAATGATGAAGGGTCTGGCGGGTAAACTGCCGCCCGGCATGATGGACGGCATGCCGGGAATGCCCGGCGGCTCCGGTGGTGCGCAGGGAGCAGGCTCCATGGGCACAAAGGGTGGCTTGCCAGGATTGGGTGGGCCGGGCTTTCCCGGCGGACTGGGCGGCATGTTGCCCCCCGGCTTCAAGAAGCGCTAATACATGACAGCAAATACCGTAAAACAGACCCTGGCAGGCTGGGGTCGATACCCGCAAGTGGCGGCGCAAGTAGCGCGCCCTGATCGTTATGTCGAGCTCGCCCAGTTGGCGCGTGGTGCTGCACTGGCGCGTGGCCACGGCCGGGCCTATGGCGACGCCGCCATCAGCGCCTCCGGCACCACCGTGCTGATGACGCGCCTCAATCGCTTCCTCGCCTTCGATGCCGCCAGCGGCCTGCTCACCGCCGAAGCCGGCGTCAGCCTCGATGAAATCCTGCAAGTGGTGATGGCGCAGGGCTGGTTCCTGCCGGTCACGCCGGGCACGCGCTATGTCACCCTCGGCGGTGCTGTCGCGGCCGATGTGCATGGCAAGAACCATCACCATGTGGGCAGCTTCAGCGCCTTTGTGCGCGAAATCGAGCTCTTTACTGCGCAAGGCGCACTGCGCTGCTCGCCCACCGAAAATGCCCCGATATTCTGGGCGACGGTCGGCGGCATGGGCATGACCGGCCTCATCGGCGAGGTCACGCTGCAACTGAAGCGCATCCCCTCATCCGACATGCAGGTGCAGCATCGCCCGGCGGCCAATCTGGCGGCAGCGTTTGCGCTCATGGAATCGGCCGAGCTCGATGACGAATACACGGTGGCCTGGATCGACTGTCTGGCATCCGGCAAAAGCCTTGGCCGCTCGGTGTTCATGCGCGGTCATCACGCCGAGGGAGCTTTGTCTGCCGGGCCCAAGCCGGCCAAACGGAAGATGCCGTTTGACCTGCCCGCTGTGGCGCTGAACCGCTACAGCGTGAAGGCGTTCAATGCCTTCTATTACCGCTGGGAAGGCCGCAAGCAGCAGACCTTCCGCTGCGACATGGCCCCGTTCTTCTACCCGCTAGACGGCATCCAGAACTGGAATCGCCTCTACGGCAAAAAAGGCTTCGTGCAGTACCAGTTCGTGCTGCCGCCCGAGACTGCCGCCAAAGGTCTGGAAGCAGTACTGACGCGCCTGAGCCTGTCTGGCAATGCCAGCTTCCTCGCGGTGCTCAAGCGCTTCGGTGCGGCCGGCTCGGGGCTGCTGTCTTTCCCCATGCCCGGCTACACGCTGGCGCTGGACCTGCCCATGCGCCACGACACGCTGGCCCTGCTCGACACACTGGATGCCGTCGTGCTCGATCACGGTGGTCGCGTCTATCTCGCCAAGGATGCGCGTCTGGCGGCGTCGTCGCTGCCGCGCATGTACCCGCAACTCGATGCCTGGCGCGAATTGCGTAGCCAGCTCGACCCCGAAGGCTTGTTCGTGTCGGCACTGGGCCGTCGTTTGGAGATGTGCTGATGACCCAGATTCTGATTGTTGGCGCGACTTCTGCGATGGCGCGCGGTTGCGCCTTCGCTTGGGCCGCGCAGGGCCAGCGCGTGCTGCTTGCCGGTCGCGATGACGCCGAGCTGGCACGCCTGGCGCAGGATATCCGCGTGCGCTTCAACACCGCTGCGCAAGTCGTTGCGCTCGATCTCGACGAGACAGCGCCGCGCGAGGCCTGGCTGGCCGAGCTGCAGGAAACCTACGGCCAGATCGACGGCCTGCTTTGCGCCGCCGGCTGGATGCCTGATAACGAAACCATGCGTCACGGCATGCCTGCCTTGCAGGTTATCCAACGCAATTTCACCGGGCCGGTGGCGCTGATCAATGCCTTTGCCGATGTCTGCGAGCAGCGCAAGCATGGCTTTATTGTTGGCATCAGCTCGGTGGCCGGCGACCGTGGTCGCCAGAGCAACTATCTCTATGGTGCGGCCAAGGGTGGTTTCGCGATTTATCTGGCGGGTTTGCGCAATCGCCTGTTTGCGTCTGGTGTGAGCGTGCTTACTGTCAAACCTGGTTTTGTTGATACCCGCATGACCTTCGGCTTGCCCGGTCTGTTCCTGGTCGCCGATCCGTTCTGGGTCGGCCAGCAGATCGTTGCGGCCAGTGACAAAGGCCGTGACGAACTCTATGTGCCGGGCTTCTGGCGCCTGATTTTGCTCATCATTCGCCATGTGCCCGAGGTCGTTTTTAAGAGGCTCAAGCTATGACGGTGTTGGTCAAGCATCCCGTGGTGGCGGCGTTTGATTTTGATGGCACGCTGACCCACGGCGAGTCGTTTTTCCGCTTTCTGGCCTTCGTGACGCCGTGGCCGAGTTTTGTCTGGTCGCTCCTGAAGTGCCTGCCGACCTTGCTGCGCTATGTGCTGCGCCTGCAAGACAACGAATCGGCCAAGATTCGCGTGTTGCAGGTCTATCTGCGCGGTCGTCGCGTCAACGACATCGAAGCGCTGGCCGAACGCTTTGCCCGTGAAAAAATTCCGGCCACGCTGCGTCCGCAAGGCATTGCCAAACTGCACGGACACCTCAAGCAAGGCCATGTCTGCGTGCTCGTCAGCGCCACGCTGGCGCTCTACCTCAAGCCCTGGGCGCGCGATGCCGGCTTTGATGTGGTGCTGGCCACCGAGCTGGCCGTCGATGCCAAAGGGCGCTATACCGGTGGGCTGGCCACGCCGAATTGCTACGGCCCGGAAAAGGCGCGGCGCTTGCACGCGCATTTTGACCAACCACGCATCATCGCTGCCTATGGCGACAGCAGCGGTGATACCGAAATGCTCGCGCTGGCGGAGCAGCCGCACTTCAAACCCTGGCGCTGAACAAGAATAAAAAGGAAACGATGGCTATGTTGAAGCTCATGCGGCCGCATCAGTGGGTAAAAAACGGGTTCTTGTTCATGGGGCTGGTGTTCGGCCATGGCTGGACTGAGCCGTCGCTGGTGCAGGCGGTCTTGCTGGCGTTTGTCGCCTTCTGCCTAGCGTCGAGTACGGTCTATGTGCTCAATGATCTGCACGATGTCGCCGAGGATCGCGTACACCCGACCAAGCGCCTGCGCCCGATTGCGTCCGGCGCGGTCACCGAGCAGCAGGCCCGGCTGCTGGGCGTAGTGCTGGCGGCTGCCTCCTTGCTGCTGGCGTGGTCGGCGAATCCGCCGGTGGCTGGCTATGTGCTGGCCTATCTGCTGCTTAATGTGGCCTATACGCTGCGCTGGAAGCAGATTGTGCTGCTCGACATCTTCTGTATCTCGGCCGGTTTCATGCTGCGCATTCTCGCCGGCACCGATGGTGTGGATATTCCACCGTCAAACTGGCTGCTGTTCTGCGGCCTCTGGGCCACGCTGTTCCTCGGCTTCATCAAGCGTCGCGCCGAGCTTATCGAGATGCGCGGGCAGGGCGCCGAGCATCGCAAGGTGTTGGGTGATTACAGCCCGGAGCTGCTCGACAAGCTTATCGGCATCACCTGTACCGGCATGATTCTCAGCTACAGCCTCTACACCATGGATG
>CALEYY010000327.1 GCA_937928295.1 uncultured Moraxellaceae bacterium | reverse complement strand
GCCGTGACCTGCACTTCGTTGACAAAACCTTCCGGGAACAGCGGGCGAATCGGGCGGTCGATCAAACGCGAGGTCAGTGTTTCTTTTTCTGACGGACGACCTTCACGCTTGAAGTAGCCACCCGGAATGCGACCGGCGGCATAGGTTTTTTCTTGATAGTTCACGGTCAGCGGGAAAAAGTCCTGACCCGGCTTGGCTTTCTTGGCACCAACGACGGCAACCAATACCTGCAGGCCACCCATGGTGACCACAACGGCACCACTGGCTTGACGGGCAATACGGCCGGTTTCAAGGCTGACGGTCTGCTGACCGAACTGGAATTCTTTGCGAACGATATTGAACATGCTATTCCTCTGCGGGCGGCCCCATGGCAACCCTTGGTTTTCCGATATTTATTTTCAGTCTGCTGAAAAGACTAGGAGCGGCAAGCCGCTCCTAGTTTGTTCTGCTTAGCGACGCAGACCCAGTTCCTGGATCAGTGCGCTGTAGCGTGTGCTGTCTTTACGCTTCAGGTAGTCGAGCAGCGTACGACGCTGGTTGACCATCCGAATCAGACCGCGACGCGAGTGGTGGTCATGCTTGTGCGCCTTGAAGTGACCTTGCAGGTCATCAATGTTGGCGCTGAGCAGCGCAACTTGAACTTCACAGGAACCGGTATCACCGGCAGCGCGGGCAAACTTGGCAACAATCGCAGCTTTGTCTTGGACCGTAAGGGCCATGGTATTACTCCTTCCGAGAGGCCAATAGAACAGCGACGGACCGCGCCTCTCTGCAGTCCGCGCCAACATCCCCCAAAGGGGTTGTACAGGGGTTTGCTAGTACGAAGACTTGAGCAAACGCTTGGGAGCCAGCATGCCGTCATCATCGACAAAACCGATTCCCAGAAACTCTTTGGTGTCGGCTTCGACCTGAAAGATCAGCACCGAGCCTTCACGCGGCAGGCCGGAAGCCCGCACGGGATTACCGTGGCGCAGATAATACGCCGAATTTTCACTCAACTCCACCCGTGGCCAATCGGCCAGACCCGACCAAGGCGGCAACAATAATGCATCCAGCGCCGGAAAGCCTTGTGGCTCCACGGCCTCGATTTGCGCGGGTGTGATGGCCTGCGCCAAGGCGAACGGACCAGCCGACAAACGCCGCAGCTCCACCACATGCGCGCCACAGCCGATGACCTCGCCAATGTCTTCGACTAGGTTGCGTATATAGGTCCCCTTCGAGCAGGCCACCGTCAACTCGGCAAACGGCAGATCCAGTAGATCCAGCGTCAGCGAAAAGATCGTGATAGGGCGGGCCTCGCGGGGCACTTCAATGCCGGCACGCGCCAGCTCATAGAGCGGGCGGCCATCCTGCTTCAACGCGGAGAACATCGATGGTACTTGCAGGATGTCGCCGCGAAATTGCGCCAGCACGGCCTCTAGGGAAGCGGGCGTGATTTCCGGCACTGGGCGCTCTTCGACCACTTCGCCATCGGCATCCGAGGTATTAGTACGCTGACCGAAACGCAAACGGGTGCGATAGCTTTTGTCGGCTTCGAGCAGGTAGTGCGAGTATTTGGTGGCTTCGCCCAGGCAGATGGGCAGAACGCCAGTAGCCAAGGGGTCAAGGCTGCCGGTATGGCCCGCCTTTTCGGCCTGATAACGATGCTTGACCCATTGCAGGATCTGGTTCGAGGTCATGCCCTGCGGCTTGTCCAGCAGCAAGACACCATCGATGGGACGCTTGGGGCGGCGCGGTTTGCTCAAGACAGGCTCAAGTGGCCGAAGTATCTTCGTTGCCGGCAACATCAGCGTGCGGGAAAGATTCCGCGCACTCGACATCGTCCTTCACGGCTTGCGTGATCAGCGCCGCCATGCGGTTGCCGCGCGTCACCACCACATCATGGTGAAAGCGCAGATGCGGCACGATGCGCGTGCGCAGACCACGGCCCAGCTCGCCACGCAGAATGCCGGAGGCGGCATTGAGAATGGCGATGCCTTCATCCGGCGCTTCATCCAGGGTCTTACCGAGGATGGTGACATAGATGTCGGCATAGCCCATGTCAGGACTGACCTTGACGGCCGAGATCGTCACCATGCCCAGGCGCGGATCCCGCAAGCGCTGACGAATCAGGCCGGAGATGTCGCGCTGGATCTGGTCACCCATGCGTTGCGTGCGTTGACTCACTCAGTCGGCCTCTTACAAGCTGCGCTTGATGATTTGAACTTCATAGACTTCGACCTTGTCGCCAGCCTTGATGTCCTTGTAGCCCTTCACCGCGAGACCACACTCCATGCC
>CALEYY010000326.1 GCA_937928295.1 uncultured Moraxellaceae bacterium | reverse complement strand
GTCGAAATTCATCACGCAGGTCGCGGATGCCTTGATGCCCATCTTGTGTTCGATGTTGCCAGCCGCCACGGCATTGCGCGCGCCAACGGAACCGTCTTCATTGACCAGGAACTTCGGCACCAGAAACAGCGAAATGCCTTTCGAGCCCGCCGGGGCATCCGGCAGCTTGGCCAGCACCAGATGGATGATGTTCGACGTCAGGTCATGCTCGCCACCGGTGATGAAGATCTTCGTGCCGGTGATGTCGTAGGAGCCATCCGCCTGCGGCAGCGCCTTGGTCTTGATGATGCCGAGGTCGGTGCCGGCATGCGGCTCGGTCAGGCACATGGTGCCGGCCCACTCACCGGAATAGATCTTCGGCAGATAGCGCTCGTTGAGCTCGTCGCCGGCGTGCTGCGACATGGCCAGCGCAGCGCCGATGCCGAGCAGCGGGTACAGCGCGAACGACGGATTGACGCCGAAGATGATCTCTTCGGTCATTACCGTGACCATCTTCGGCATGCCCTGACCGCCCCAGCGCGGATCGGCACCGAGGCCGATCCAGCCGCCCTCGCCGTACTGCGCGAAGGCCTCCTTAAAGCCAGCCGGCGTGGTCACCACACCGTTGTCGAACTTTGCGCCTTCTTCATCGCCGCTACGGTTGAGCGGGAAAACCACATTCTCGTTGAACTTGGCGGCCTCTTCGAGGATGGCATCGACCGTGTCGCGATCGACCTGATCGGCCAGGGCCGGCAAGCGCGCCCAGAGCTCGCTGGCTTGGAATACTTCATCGAGGATAAAGCGCATGTCGCGCAGCGGAGCCTTGAAAATGGGCATATCGAGCCTCTCTCAACAGCGGTGAATGGCTACTGCCATCACACCAGAATTAGACAAACAGAAGCCCGCGATTGCGGGCCTCCGTGTAAAACAACCGCTGCGTCAGACCTTAGAAAGCGAAGGCATCGGCACTCATCTGCATCAGCACATCTGCACCACCGTCGATGATGTCGGCGTGCGACTGCGTGCGCGGCAGGATCTTCTTGAAGTAGAACTGCGCAGTCTTGATCTTGGCTTCGTAGAAAGCGGCATCGCCTTCGCCGGCAGCGATCTTGGTCTGCGCAACCTTGGCCATCCAGGCCCAGAGGTAGCCGAGGGTGACATAGCCCGAGTACATCATGTAATCGGTCGCGGCGGCACCGGCTTCGTTCGGGTTCGACATCGCCTTCATGCCGATCTTCATGGTCAGATCGCCCCACTCCTTGTTGAGCTTGGCGAGCGGGCCGGTGAACTCGGCCATGGCAGCATTGCCGGCTTCAGCTTCACAAAGCTTGTGGATGAGCTTGGTGAAGTTGCGCAGCATCGCGCCTTGAGTCTGCAGCACCTTGCGGCCAAGCAGGTCGAGTGCCTGAATCTGCGTGGTGCCTTCATACAGCAGGGCAATACGCGTATCACGCACGATCTGCTCCATGCCCCATTCGCGGATGAAGCCGTGGCCACCGTAAACCTGGACGCCGTGGTTAGCGGCTTCGTAACCGGTTTCGGTGAGGAAAGCCTTGGCGATCGGCGTCAGGAAAGACAGCAGCTCGTCAGCCTTCTTCTTGGCATCTTCGTCGGTCGAACCCTGGATGATGTCGTTCTGCGTGGACAACCAGTAGCAGAGCAGACGACCACCTTCGGCAAATGCCTTCTGAGTCAGCAGCAGCTGACGCACAGCCGGATGCACGATGATCGGATCAGCTTCCTTCTCTGGGTTGGTCGGGCCGGTCAGCGCACGCATGGCGAGACGGTCACGGGCGTATTCGAGCGCGCCCTGGAAGGAGCCTTCAGCAGCAGCCAGACCCTGAACGGCAGTGCCGATACGAGCCGTGTTCATGAAGGTGAACATGCAGTTCAGACCACGGTTCGGTGGGCCGATCAGGAAGCCGATGGCGCCGTCGAAATTCATCACGCAGGTCGCGGATGCCTTGATGCCCATCTTGTGTTCGATGGAGCCGCAGGCAACGCCATTGCGCTCACCGCTCGGCATGAACTTCGGCACGATGAACAGTGAGATGCCCTTCGTGCCCTTGGGGGCATCCGGCAGACGCGCCAGCACGATGTGCACGATGTTGCCAGCCAGGTCATGCTCACCGGCGGAGATGAAGATCTTGTTGCCGGTGATGGCGTAGGAGCCGTCGGCCTGCGGTTCGGCCTTGGTGCGAATCAGGCCGAGGTCGGAGCCGGCGTGCGATTCAGTCAGACACATCGTGCCAGTCCATTCACCGCTGATCAGCTTGGTCAGGTAGATCTCTTTCTGTTCCGGCGTGCCGTGCGCTTCAACGGTGTTGATGGCACCGTGCGACAGGCCGGGGTACATGCCGAACGACCAGTTGGCCGTGCCCATCATTTCGCTAAGCGCGATACCGACCGTGGGCGGCAGGCCCTGGCCGCCATGCTCGACTTCTGCCGACAGCGAACCGAAGCCCAGCTCAACGAACTTGGCATAGGCTTCCTTGAAGCCCTTCGGCGTGGTCACGACGCCATTGTTGAAGGTACAGCCTTCTTCGTCGCCCGAACGGTTGATTGGGGCTAGCTCGCCTTCGCAGAACTGGGCGGCGGCTTCAACAACACTGTCGATCAGCTCGCGGTTGGTATCGGCAAACTTGGGCAGGCCGGTGTAGAGATTTTCCAGACCAAGCACATCGTGCATGACGAACTGCATATCGCGCTGTGGTGCCTTGTATTGAAATGCCATGGTGTATGACCTCGGTAAAAAAGGGGCATCAGCCCGTCTGCAAGGATTGCGAAGCGAGCCACGACGAGCAAACAAACTCGACTCAGCTTCCGCAAGGCAGTGAAGTGTAGTGAATAAAAGGTAGTCAACCCAGCCCGATGTGTGACTGATGGTTCACGCTTTCAACACCGCATGGCGCCTGCTTCGAGCTGGAATTTATGGCTTGAGCGCAGGAGCACGCACTAGGACAAATACTGCTCAGACTCGCACCGGCAAGGCCAGGGCCGAAAGACTCAGGTATTGACCGCGCTCAGCGGCGGTTTCCAGCGGTCGCCAGGGCACGATACCGAGGCACGGCGCCGGCAGCAGGCTGCTTAAGGTGGCGATATTGTCGTCGCCATGCGTCCAGTCTTCCGTCAAATGATTACCGACCCAGCCGGCCAGCTTGAGGCCATCGCGCAAGATCGCTTCAGCACTGAGAATGGCCGAGTTCAGGCAGCCCAGGCGCAGCCCGACCACGAGAATGACCGGCAGGTTCAGCTCCTTGGCCAGACCGGAGAGCAGCTCGCGATCATTGACGGGCACGCGCCAGCCGCCTGCGCCCTCGACCAGCGTCAGTTCGGCACGACGACTCAGGCTGCCACGCACATAGCCGGTGAGCTGGGCCACGGTGATGCGCCGATTGGCCAGTCGCGCGGCGATGTGCGGCGAGCAGGCTTCGGGCAAAGCCACAGGATTGACCTCTTCATAGATCAGCTTGGGCACCGTGCTCGCCGCCATCAGCGCCAGTGCATCGGCATTGCGCCATCCGTCGGGCGTTTGCTCACAGCCGGCGGCGATGGGCTTCAGGCCTAGGGTGCTGTAGCCCATCGCTGCAGCAGCACTGAGCAGCGCGACGGCGGTCGTGGTTTTGCCAACATCGGTATCGGTACCTGCAAGAAAATAGGCCGGCATGACATCTCCAGAAAAAGTTCAGGCTTGCAGTTGTATGCGCCAGACCTGATAGCGCAAGGGAATGCCGGCCGGCTCGCGGGATAGCTCCAGCTGGCGCTGCAGCTCGGCATAGGCCGCTCGACCAAACAGACCTCCCGATACGCCGCGTCGTGCCGTGACGCCGAGCGCACGCAAGGTGCTCAGCCAGTCGGCCGGCGTTTCGTGATGCTCGACCCACTGTTCGACATCGCTGCTCACCAGCTGCCAGGGCGAGTCGGCAACGGCCTGTTGCCAGTCCTGCAAGTCGCGCAAGGATGCGCCCTGCCCGGCCAGCTCACCGCGCGCGTCGAGACTGCCGGCCACCGGAATCACGCAAAAGGCGCGGCCTTTCGATGTGCTGACGCGATGTATTTCCGCCAGCACTTGCGCCGGATCATCGCACCAGTGCAAGGCGAAGTTGCTCAGCAGCAGGTCGATGCTGGCATTGGCGAACGGCAGCAATGAAGCATCGGCGCAGACAGGCAGCGGGCCGCTTTCAGTTCCCGATGCCTGCAACATGCCTTCGCTGAGATCTAGCGCGAACAGGGATGGGGATTGCTCATCGGGCCATTGTCGCTGCAAATGCCGCAACAGCCAGCCGGTGCCGCAGCCGAGATCGAGGATGCGCTGGGGCGGCGCTGCTTTTTGCAAGGCTAGCTGCTGCAACACCGCCTCCGCGAGCGCGCCGTTCCTGCAGCGATTGGCGGCGACGAATCGCGTGGTGATGACTTCGACCCGCAGCGGCAGCGAGGTAAACTTCGCCCGCTTTGGCCAGTATCTCTCCGAATCGATTGCCGATCTCTCCGCCGATCTCGACAAGGACGGGCAGACGTCGTTGCTCGAAGCCT
>CALEYY010000325.1 GCA_937928295.1 uncultured Moraxellaceae bacterium | reverse complement strand
CGGTGGACTTCCTGCACGCCTTTGGCCTGCTCTGCTATGCCCACATGTGGCTGCTCATGGCGCAGGCTGCGCGCAAGCAATCCAGTGATTTCCATGCTGACAAGCTGGTCGTGGCGAGGTTCTTCTATGCGCGCCTGCTGCCCGAGCTGAATGCCCGTGTCGCGGCGCTCAAGGCCGGCTCGGACATGATCATGGCGTTGGATTCTGCCAGCTTCTGATGCAGATCGAAAAAGCCCGCCATGACAGATTGTGTAAAAATAATCTGTGATGGCGGGCTTTTTTTAGAGACGCTGCGATAGTCCGCTACGCTTTTGGTGGCGCTCGATGGATCGCATGGTCTCAAGTACGCGCAGATAGCCTTCCTTCAGGCCTGCCAGTTCGCGAACGGAACTGGAGCTGCTCCGGTAATACTCGGCTAGCTGCGCTGCTTCAGCATAATCCGGAAAGCTCAGTAAAACAGAGAGATCGCGCATGAGCTTTACTTTTTGTTGATGAGCACCATTGCAATCCACCGAAGGAATTACGCGCCTGTATGTCCATGCAGGTTCGTAGCCAATGCCAGTGGCACATTCCCGGCCTTCGAGCCGCTGCGCAATGAGTGCGTAGAGGCGTGGCTTATCTAGGAGTTTGGAGCCAAGTTCGGTGCTCACGGTGAGTTTTAAGCGCTCAATATGTTTGATCGTAGCCAGCGCTTCGGCATTGGGTGGAAAGCGTCTCATATCAGTGGCACGACGAATTTGTGCCTCTTGATAAAGCACGCCGGCGTCAGTCAGGCGATTCAATTTGATGGCTGTTGATGCCGCAGTAAAGAGCTCTGCCGGGTCGGCCAGTTGCGTGTTTCTGAGCAGCTCACTCAGTGTTGCAGGCTTAGCTGTATTGCCTGCTGCAGGAGACTCTGGCGCAGATGGGGTAGAGTAGCCCGCGTCAACGGGATTGTTTGCTGCGGAGTCCACAGGCGGGATACTTTCGCAACCAGCCAAGCTTAGCGCCAAGGCGCTCGCCAGTGTCAGGGATGCGGTGATGGCCAGCTTCATCAGTGTCAGCTCATCAGCATTGTTTTAAGCAGGTCGTTCACGGCTGCCGGATTCGCCTTGCCTCGCGATGCCTTCATGACCTGGCCGACAAAGAAGCCGAATAATTTGGCTTGCTTGGCCTCATCGCTGGCGCGGTATTGCTCGACCTGAGCGGCATTGGCGGTTATCACTTCACGAATCACTGCCTCGATGGCGCCGGTATCAGTTTCCTGTTTCAGGCCCTGCTTTTCAATGATGTCATCGGCGCTGCTGCCTTCACTCGCCATCAGCGCCGCAAACACTTGCTTGGCAATCTTGCCAGAGATGGTGTTGTCGTTGATGCGCAGAATCAGGCCGCCGAGCTGCTGCGGTGACACGGGCGAATCGATGATGTCTTGTTCGCTGCGGTTCAGCGCCGCCAGCAGTTCGCCCGTGACCCAGTTAGCCGCTGGTTTGGCGGCAGTAACACCACCGGCTGCGGCTACCGTGGCTTCAAAGAATTTGGCCAAATCACGACTAGCAACCAGCACGCCGGCATCATACGGCGACAGGCCCAGTTCGCTTTCAAAGCGCGCACGCTTGGCGGCCGGCAGCTCCGGCAGGCTGGCGCGAATCTCGATCAGCGTGGCGTCATCAATAATGACCGGCAGCAGGTCCGGGTCGGGGAAGTAGCGGTAATCGTTGGCCTCTTCCTTGCTGCGCATCGAGCGGGTTTCGTTCTTGGCCACATCGTAGAGCACGGTGTCCTGGCGAATCGTGCGGCCTGATTCGAGCTCGTCGATCTGCCACAGCACTTCCGCCTGGATGGCCTTCTCGATGAACTTGAACGAGTTCACATTCTTGATTTCGCGGCGGGTGCCGAAGGGCTGGCCGGGCTGGCGGATAGACACATTGCAGTCGCAGCGCATCGAGCCTTCGGCCATGTTGCCGTCAGAAATGTCGAGGTAGCGGATCAGCGCGTGGATAGCCTTGGCGTAGGCCACGGCTTCTTTCGCCGAACGCATGTCCGGCTCCGACACAATCTCCAGCAGCGGCGTGCCGGCGCGATTGAGGTCGATGCCGGTCATGCCCGAGAAGTTCTCGTGCAGCGACTTGCCGGCATCTTCTTCGAGATGTGCGCGGGTGATGCCGACGCGCTTCACCGTGCCGTCATCGAGCGTGATGTCGATGTGGCCCTTGCCCACGATGGGGTGATCCATCTGCGAGATCTGGTAGCCCTTGGGCAGGTCGGGGTAGAAGTAGTTCTTGCGCGCAAATACCGAGTGACGGCCGATCTCGGCATCGATGCCAAGGCCGAAGCGCACGGCATGACGCACCGCGCCGATATTGAGCACCGGCAGCACGCCGGGCATGCCGAGGTCGATCAAGCTGGCCTGCGTGTTCGGCTCGGCACCGAAGGTGGTGGCGCTGCCGGAAAAGATTTTCGATTGCGTGTTGAGCTGAACATGCACTTCCAGCCCGATGACGATTTCCCAGGTCATTATCCGTGTTTCCTCAGGCGAAAGCGGTGGGCAGCTGGCGGTGCCAGTCAGTCACTTGCTGATAGCGATGCGCGACATTGAGCAGGCGTGCCTCGCTCCAGTATGGCCCGATCAGCTGCAGACCCACCGGCAGCCCGCGCACGAAGCCGGCCGGAATGCTCATGCCGGGCAGGCCGGCAAGATTGGTGGCAATCGTGTAGATGTCTTGCAGATACATCGCGATCGGATCTTCCTGCTTGGCACCGAGCGCGAACGCCGTTTCCGGCGCGGTCGGGCCAAGGATGACATCGCAGTGCTGAAAGGCGATGTCGAAATCCTGTTTGATCAGGCGACGCACGCGTTGGGCCTGCAGGTAGTAGGCATCGTAGTAGCCGGCCGACAGCGCATAGGTGCCTATCATGATGCGACGGCGTACTTCGGCACCGAAGCCCTCCGCACGCGAGCGCTTGTACAGGTCTTCCAGATCCTTAGGATCCTCGCAGCGATGACCAAAGCGCACGCCGTCGAAGCGCGATAGGTTCGACGAGCATTCTGCTGGCGCGATCACATAATAGGCCGGTACCGACAACCCACTGTTGGGCAGATCGACTTCCACCACCGTGGCACCGAGCTTCTCGATCTCTTTGATGGCAGCGTGAATCAGCGCCGCCGTATCGGCATTCAGGCCGTCGCCGAAGAACTGCTTCGGCAGGCCGATGCGCAGGCCTTGCAGTGAATCATTGAGGCTGGCGCGATAGTCCGGCACCGGATGATCAATCGAGGTCGAGTCCTTGGTGTCGTGACCGGCCATGACCTGCAGCAGCAGGGCGGCATCTTCGGCGGTCTGCGTCATCGGGCCGGCCTGGTCGAGGCTGGAGGCGAAGGCAATCATGCCCCAGCGCGAGATGCGGCCGTAGCTGGGCTTGAGGCCGGTGAGGTTGCACAGCGCCGCCGGCTGACGAATCGAGCCGCCGGTATCAGTGCCAGATGCGGCCGGTGCCAGACGCGCTGCCACGGCAGCTGCTGAGCCGCCCGAAGAGCCGCCGGGCACCCGGGTCACATCCCACGGATTCTTCACCGAACCATAGAAGGAGGTCTCGTTCGATGACCCCATGGCGAACTCATCCATGTTGGTCTTGCCGAGCATGACCAGGCCGGCGGCGTCGCAGCGGCTGATGACTTCGGCGTTGTACGGCGAGATGAAGCTGTCGAGCATCTTCGAGCCGCAGGTGGTCTTCACGCCTTGGGTGCAGAAGATGTCCTTCTGCGCCAGCGGGATGCCGGCGAGCAGGCCGGCGCTGCCTTTGCTGCGGGCGGCATCGGCGGACACGGCCTGGGCCAGCGCGCGCTCCGGCGTCACCGTGATGAAGCTGTTCAGACCGCCATTACTGGCGCTGTCGTAGCGCGCAATGCGATCAAGAAAATGCTGCGTCAGTTCCACGCTGGAAAAGTCGCGTCGTTCAAGGCCGGCAGAAAGCTCGGCCAAGGTCTGGGTATGCAAGGTCATTTCAGATTTCCGCAACAATTATTCGACGACATTTTTCAACGACATCATTCGACGACACGGGGCACGAGATAGCAGCCATCCTGAACGGCGGGTGCAATGCGCTGGAAGGCTTCACGCTGATTCACTTCACTTACGCGGTCGGCGCGCAGCGGCTGAGTGGCATCCAGCGGATGTGCCATGGGCTCGATGCCCTGAGTATTGGCGGCTTGCAGCTGGTCTATCAGCCCCAAAATGTTGTTTAGGCTGTCAGTGACGCGGGTATTTTCATCGGATGGCAGTTGCAAACGGGCAAGATGGGCGATACGCGCCACCTGATCGGTGGTCAGGGCCATGAGGGCTAACTCCGGACTGGGCCGCCAAAGGGGCAGCCGCAAAGGATTTCGAGGTAGAAAGACGGCAACTTATCACAGAACAGAACTTGTCCAAAATGGTCTCTTTGTTTAACCTAGCGCCACTTAACGCCTGCCGCTCATCGGCTGCAGGCTCGGCTTCTTCGCGCGGCGCCACGCGCTCATCAATTCGGATACGCTCATGTTGTTCAAACGCCTCCTCGGGATGTTCTCCACCGATCTCGCCATCGACCTCGGCACTGCAAATACTCTGGTTTATGTGCCCGAGCGCGGCATTGTGCTGGACGAGCCCTCTGTTGTGGCCATCCGCACTTCCGGCGCGACCAAGACCGTGGTTGCCGTGGGCATGGACGCCAAGCGCATGCTCGGCCGCACACCGGGCAACATCGCTGCCATTCGCCCGCTCAAGGACGGCGTCATCGCCGACTTTGAAGTCACCGAAAAAATGCTGCAATACTTCATCAAGCGCGTGCACGACACCGGCTTCATGCCTCCGCGTCCGCGCGTACTGGTTTGCGTGCCCTGCAAGTCGACGCTGGTCGAGCGTCGCGCCATCCGCGAATCCGTGCTCGGTGCCGGTGCCCGCGAAGTGCGCCTGATCGAAGAGCCGATGGCTGCGGCCATCGGTGCCGGTCTGCCGATCGAGCAGGCCTGCGGCTCCATGGTGGTCGACATCGGTGGTGGCACCACCGAAATCGCCGTGATCTCGCTGTCGGGCTCGGTCTATTCCGACTCCGTGCGCATCGGTGGCGATCTCTTCGACGATTGCATCGTGTCTTATGTGCGTCGTCAGCATGGTTGCCTGATCGGCGAAGCTACGGCCGAGCGTATCAAGCAGGAAATCGGCACGGCATTCCCCGGCGGCGAGCTGCGCGAAATCGAAGTCCGTGGTCGCAATCTGGCCGAAGGCGTGCCGCGCACCTTCACACTGAACTCCGATGAAATCCTCGGCGCCATCCAGGATCCGCTGGCCGGCATCGTTACTGCCATCAAGAGCGCGCTGGAGCAAACTCCGGCCGAACTGTCCGCCGACATCGCCGAGCGTGGCATGGTGCTGACGGGCGGCGGTGCGCTGCTGCGTGACCTCGACAAGCTGCTGGCCAAGGAAACTGGCCTGCCGGTGATCGTCGCCGAAGACCCGCTGACCTGCGTCGCACGAGGCGGTGGTCGTGCTCTGGAATTCATCGACAACATCGCTTACGACATGCTGTTCCAGGACTGATCGTCTGATCGGTTGAGAGAGCCGGCCAATGTGCCGGCTTTTTCATGTTTTAGCGTGCGTCACGGCTTGTCTCTTCGGCTAGGCCGTGTATAAAAACACAACGCAACGCGGTGCCCTCGGGAGGCCATCATCGACAATTCGTTGTTTACCCGCCAACGGGGTGACCGAATCCATTTATTCGCCACTTTGGTGATCTCGCTGACACTGTTGCTCGGTGACAGCCTGCAATGGCGATGGCTGGTCAATTTGCGTCTGGCGCTCTATGCGGCGGTCGAACCGGTGTATCTGGCCATCGCCTTGCCGGGCACGGCCATTGATGATCTTGCCGACAGCATTCGTTTTGGCTCGGCACTGAAGCGTGAAAATGCGCACTTGCGACAAACCAACCTGGTGCTCGCCGCGCGTGTGCAGAAACTGTCATACCTGACCAACGACAATGCCCGTTTGCGCGGCCTCACGACCGCTGCCGACAGCATTGCCGGGCGCGTCATCGTGACCGAAGTCATTGGCGTGGACCCGGACACCACGCACCATATTCTGATTGTCAATCGTGGTGCGCGTGCCGGCCTGTACAAAGGCCAGCCCATGCTCGATGCCCGTGGCGTGGTCGGGCGGGTGCAATCGTTGGGCCTGGTCACGGCACGCATCATGCTGATCTCTGACCGGCAGCATTCTGTGCCGGTTCGCATCAATCGCAATGGCATGCGTGCCATTCTCAGCGGCACTGGTGATCCTGCCGAACTCAGCCTGCAGTTCGTGCCCGAAACGGCGGACATCAAAACGGGTGATTTGCTGGTGACATCCGGGCTGGGGCAGGACTTTCCGGCGGGCTATCCGGTTGGGCGTGTCACGCGCATCCGCAAAATTGCCGGCGAGCAATTTCTCGATATTTCGGCTCAGGCGGTCGCATCCCTTGACCGCAGCCGCTACCTACTGGCCTTGTTTGAACAACCGACCATGGCTAACACAAACATGACCGACGCAAGTGTGCCGCCTGTGTTGCCATTGGCGCCACCGACCGCCGCCCCTGCCGCAGCGCTATCGCCAGCTCCCTTGCCTGCACCAGCAGTGCCCGCCCCGATCAACGCCGAGGTGCCCCATGGCTAAGGCTCGCAGTCCGTTTTTTGCGCTGATCTGGAGTGTCGCCGCTGCGTTGCTGATGAGCATTCTGCCGCTGCCCGACATACTGCAACCCTGGCGACCTGAGTGGCTGACGCTGGTGCTGCTGTTCTGGGTCATGCACGCCCCGAGCTGGGTCGGGCTCTGGTTCGGCATGATCATGGGACTGTTGCTCGATATCTTGCTGGCGAGTCCGCTGGGCATGCACGCCAGCGCACTGGTGCTGGTGATTTATGTGGCGCGCATGACGCAGCGCTGGTCGGGCGTGTTCTCGGTGCGCCAAACAACCGCATTGGTATTTTTGTTGATCTTGCTAGGGCGGCTTATGACATACGCACAACTTGCGCTCCGTGGCGAACAGCCTGCGGATCTGATGTTTTTTCTGCCGGCACTCGCCAGTGCGCTGATCTGGCCAACGGTGCTGCTTTCGCTGCGCCGCTGGACGCAGCGCTGATCATGGTTGGCGGTCTTTATCTGGCCTCGGCCTCTCCTCGTCGTGCCGATTTGCTGCGTCAGATCGGTATTACCGCACGATGCCTGCCGGCTGATGTTGATGAATCACTGTTGCCCGGCGAATCGGCCTTTGATTATGTCCAGCGTTTGGCGATAGCCAAGGCAGAGACGGTGGCCGCACGACTTGGCCATGTGCGTGAGCCCATCTGGGTTCTGGCGGCTGACACCACGGTGGTCGCTGCTGGTGAAATCCTGGCCAAGCCCGAGAGTTTCAGTGATGCCAGACGCATCTGGCGGCATTTGAAGGAACCTGATCATTGCGTGCTGACCGGTATTGCGCTTTGGCACAATGGTGTTGTGGTTCCGCGCGTCGTCTCCACCAAGGTCGACTTCGCCGGCATTCCTGAGGCCGAGCAGCGTGCCTACTGGGATAGCGGCGAGCCGCAAGACAAGGCCGGTGCGTACGCCATTCAGGGGCGCGCGGCGTTGTATATTCGCGGTATCGAGGGCAGCTACAGCAATGTGGTGGGCTTGCCCCTGGCCGAGACGGCGGCGCTGCTGCGTCAGGCTGATTATCCGCTTTGGCTGTAAAGGAGTTTCATGCGCACGCTGACCACCGATGAAGTACTGATCAATGTCACGCCGATGGAGTCGCGCGTGGCCTTGATCGAAAATGGCGTGGTGCAGGAGCTGTTTATCGAGCGTACGGCCAAGCGCGGGCTGGTCGGCAATATCTATCGCGGTAAAGTCGTGCGCGTGCTGCCAGGCATGCAGGCGGCATTCATCGACATCGGCCTTGAGCGCACGGCGTTTCTGCATATCAACGAGGTGCGACTGGCACCGCACGGCGTGCGTCCGGCCACCATCCAAGAATGCATGCACGATGGCATGTCGGTGACCGTTCAGGTCATGAAAGACATGATGGGCAGCAAGGGCGCGCGGCTCACCATGGACCTGTCGATTCCCTCGCGTTATCTCGTCTACATGCCTTACAGCGACCAGATCGGTGTGTCGCAAAAAATTGAGGATGAGCCCGAGCGTGATCGTCTAAAGCAATGGATTCGCCGCTTGCGCGAATCATCGCCGGACGAGCTCGGCGGCGGCTTCATCATTCGCACCGTGGCCGAAGGCGCACACGATGCCGAGCTCGATCACGACATGGCGTTTCTGCTCAAGCTCTGGCGTCATGTGCGTGAACGCGCGATCTATACCAACGGCCCTGCGCTGATCTACGAAGAGTTGCCGCTGTCGCTGCGTACCTTGCGTGACATCGTTGGTGCCAGTGTCATGAAGGTGCTGATCGACTCGCGCGAGAGCTTTGCCAAGGCTGTCGAGTTTGCCCGTGAGTTTGTGCCCGGTTTGGAGGCGCGCTTGGAGCATTATCCCGGCGAGCGCCCGTTGTTTGATCTCTACAATGTGGAAGATGACTTGCAGAAAGCCTTGCAGCGCAAGGTGCTGCTCAAGTCCGGCGGCTACCTGATCATCGACCAGACCGAGGCGATGACCACGGTGGATGTGAATACCGGCTCGTTTGTCGGCTCGCGCAATCTCGAAGACACCGTGTTCAAGACCAACCTAGAAGCAACGCACGCCATTGCCCGGCATTTGCGTCTGCGCAACCTCGGCGGCATCATCATTCTCGACTTCATCGACATGCAGGAAGAGGATCATCGCAGCCAGGTCCTGCGCTCGCTGGAGAAAATGCTTAGCCGCGATCATGCCAAGACCAAGATCACGCAGGTGTCCGAACTCGGTCTGATCGAGATGACCCGCAAGCGCACGCGTGAGTCGCTGGAGCATCTGCTGTGCGAGAGCTGCCCGATTTGCAGCGGTCGCGGCTCGGTGAAAACGGCCGAGACCGTGTGTTTCGAAATCTTCCGCGAGATTCTGCGTGAGGCGCGTGCCTACGATGCCGCGCATGGCTATTCTGTGGTGGCCAACCAGCGCGTGATCGATCGCTTGCTGGGCGAAGAGTCGGCTGCTGTAGCGGACCTTGAGCACTTTGTTGGCAAGCCCATACGCTTCCAGGTTGAAGCGATGTACCACCAGGAGCAGTACGATGTGGTTTTGCTCTGAGCAGACAGACGAGTTCACCCTGTGACACATGTCGTGTCGCGCTTTGACCTCATTCTGCATCGCAGTCTGGCGGTGCTGGCTGCGGTGCTGATTCCGCTCGCGCTGATTGTCGGCCTGGGGCGTGAGCTGCTGCCTTACATTGGCGAACAGAAGCCGCGCATCGAGCAGTGGCTCAGCGCCAAGGCGGGGCTGGACATCCGTTTCGGCTCGCTGGAGGGCGACTGGCATCAGCTCAGCCCTGTTCTGACCGCGCGCAATATTGCCTTGCGCGATCCGGCACATCCCGAGCGTGTTCTGCTCACCTTACCCGCCATCTCCACTACGCCCGACTGGTGGGCGACCTTGCGCGACCGCAGCCCGCGCTTGCGTACCACCGTGTCCGGCTTGCAGCTGACCTTGCTTGCGGATGCCCAGGGCGGCATTCGCGTGCAGGAGTTTGCCGGTCTGGGGCAGTCCGATCCTGCCAAAGCTTTGCAGACACTGCGCTGGCTGCTGGCACAGCCGGGCTTGTCCTTGCAGGACAATCAGGTGCATTGGCAAGTGGCCGGGCAGCCCGGACTGGCCATCAAGAGCTTGCGCCTAACGCAGTTCAATGGTCATGACGATTATCGGCTGCAGGTGGCGTTTCGCTTGGCGCAAAGCGAGGTAGAGCAGCAAGCCCTACTGGTCATGAGTAATGACCCGCTGCAGTGGCGCAAAAGCCCCTGGCTGGTATATCTGCAGTTGAATCATCTATCGGAATGGCAGCCTTGGTTTGCCAGCCTGCAGTCAGTATGGCCGCTGCCCGCCGGCTGGGACATGCAGCTGCGCCAGGGTGACCTGAAGCTGTGGCTTAGCAGCACTGCCGGTGTGCCCACAGCAGCGACAGCCGTGCTCAGTCAGGTCGCGGCCGCCATCAAGGTGCCGGATCATGGCGAGCAGGTTGCCAGTGCTGTTTCGGGCGTTATCAGCGCAGAGCGCAAGGCTGGAGCCTGGGTGCTGGGTGGTGATGATCTGTCCGGGGATATCAACGGGATGGCGTTGCCGTTGCGCCGCTTTGCCGTGAACTACAGCGCCGAGCACATCACCTTGGCGGCGGCACGCATGTCCTTGCCGCAACTGCAGGCGCATGCACAACGGCTGCAGCTGATTCCGGCCTCCTGGTCAGCGCGCATTGCTGCCGCGCAAGTGCAGGGCGTGCTGCCGCGCGTGCATGTTCAGCTGCAACGAGATCAGAACGGCTGGAAATTCATGGCCGCCGAAGCCGAATTCAAGGCACTGAGTCTGCAGCCAGACGGCAGTCGTCCGGGTGTCGAGCGCATAGCTGGCTGGTTTCGCAGTAGCGCCAAGGCCGGCATGGCGTATCTCGATACCCGCCAGGCGCGTGTTTTCTTACCGGAAGTCTTTCGTGAGCCGGTCGCGGTGGACAGCTTGCAGGGCGGCTTGCGCTGGCAGTATCGCGACGGGCTCTGGCATGTCGATAGCGATGTGCTGAAGCTGGTCAATGCCGATGCCGAAGCGCATGCGCAGTTTGCACTGAGGCTGCCGGCCGCCAATCCTGCCGATGGCCAGCTCGAACTACTCGCAGGTCTGCGCAAAGGCAAGGTGGCCAGCGCGTATCGCTATGTGCCCTGGCATTCGGCCGGCGAACATACGCTGGCCTGGCTGCAGCGATCCTTGGTGGCTGGCGACATCGAGCAGGCCAGCTTCGTGCATACCGGCCCGCTTCGTGGTGGCCCCGATGGCGGTCGCCTCGACATGCAGTTCAAGTTGAAAAATGCCACGCTCGATTACTTGCCGGGCTGGCCGGCGCTGTCCGGTCTTGATGCGGTGGTCGATATTTCCGGCCATGCGCTCAAGGTGCGTGGTGAGCGTGGCCGGATTATGTCTGCGCAGGCGCGGCAGCTGGTTGCCGACATCCCGGATTTGAAGCATGCCGTCTTGTCGATTGATTCCGATCTTGCCATCGACCTTGCCGATGTCGACAAATTGCTCGCAGAGTCACCGTTGCGCGCTCATACCGCCGCTGTGGCGCAGCGTTTGGAGCTGTCGGGTCCGGCTCAGGCGCATTTAGCGTTGAGTGTGCCGCTGGCCACCGGCAATACCGATGTGCGGGTGACTGCCCAGTTGAAAAGTGCGGTATTGGCGCTGCCGGACGAGGATTTGCGCTTCGAGCAGGTCAATGGCGCCTTGAGCTTCGACAGCCGCAGCGGCCTCGATGCCAAGGCCCTGCAAACAAGACTCTGGCAGCAGCCGGCAACCATTCAACTGCAGGGCGAGCGCCGTGGCGGGCATTGGTGGCAGCAAAAAATTCAGGTGCAGACCGCGGTGAGCATGCCGGCCCTGGCGAGTTGGTCGGGCGTGGATGTCTTGCGCTATGCCCGTGGTCTGGCACCGGTGACAGCGGCCGTGAATCTGCCGGTGGCGGCACCCGGCCTCAGCTCGCTGCAAATCAGCAGCGATCTGATCGGCACGCAAATTATGCTGCCTGCGCCATTGGGCAAGGCTGCCAATACGGCGCTGGCATTGCGCTATCAAACGACCTTGGGCAACAGCCCGGAACACAAGGCCAGTGCCACCCTGGGCAGTGAGCTGCGTGTCGGCATCGTGTCGCGTGCCGGGCGCATCCATCGCGCCTTGCTGCGCTACGGCGTGCCTGGGTTGGCATGGCCTGCTCAGCCGGGGTTGGCTGCCGAATTGCGCGTGCCGAAAATCAATGTGGGCACCTGGCAGGCCTTTCTGGCACGACCGGTACTGGCCGCGCAGGGACGCAAGGATCCCGCAGCCGGACTGCCCGCATTGCGTCAGGTCAATCTCGATGCAGAGGATCTGCAGCTAGGCAGCGAGCACTTCGCCAATACACGCGTCAAGGCCATCAAGCAGGACAAGGGCTGGGATGTGCAGGTGAAAGGCCTGCAGCCCGTGCGCTGGCCGAACTGGCCGGTAACCGAGGTAGTCGCCACCGTACAGTCGCAGGGCAATAGCTGGCAGTTGTCGCCGCTGACCGTGAAGCAGCCTTTGCTGAGCTTTGCCGGCAGTGCCAGCTGGGGTCAGCCAGGCAATGAGCAGACCTTGCTCAAAGGGCAGCTGGATGCCGCAGATATTGGTGAAGTCATGGCGCAGATGGGCATCGCCCACGCGCTCAGCAGTGACTCGGTGACGGCGAGTGGCGAATTGAGCTGGCCGGGCGCACCAAATGACTTCAACCTGGATCAAAGTTCTGGCTCGGTCGATGCCACGCTGAAGCAGGGTCATTTGAAGGAAATCAGCGGCGTCAATCTGGCCACTCGCGTCTTTGGTCTGATCAATGCCAGCAATCTGTTACGACGCTTGCGCTTCGACTTTACCGACATCACGCGTAAAGGCTTGAATTACGACAAAATCACGCTGAAGGCTGATTTGAAGCAGGGTGTGTTCAAACCGGCTCAATTCGACTTGGATGGGCCGACCGTACAGATTCGCGGTCGTGGCTGGGTCAATCTGAATAATCAGACCCTGGACCAGCAATTGCGTGTTGGTGTGCCGGTGAGCAGTGCGGTGCCGGTATTGGCCGGTTTTCTGGCTGGCCCGATTGTCGGTGGCGCGCTGGTGGCGGCTGACTTGTTGCTGGACAAGCAATTGGCCAAGCTGACCTCGGTTCGTTACCATGTGAGTGGCTCATGGGACGCGCTGGCCGTCGATGATGAGACTTTGGAGTCTTTGCCGGCCTCGGTGCTGAAGTCTGAAAAGCTTGATGCTCCGGCACCCGAGGTCAAGCCATGACAACGCTGGTCGCCGCCTGGCAGATGGTCAGCAGCTCGGACTGGCCGGAGAATCAAGCCAGTCTTGCTCGTGGCTTTGCCCAAGCGGCGGCTGCCGGCGTCAAGCTGCTGGTGCTGCCCGAAAATGCCGCCGTCTTTGGTGCCGGAGCCCAGTTGACGCTGGCCGCGAATGGCGATGCCATGATGGCTTGGTTGTCCGCACAGGCCGCTGAACATCGGCTGACACTGATCGCGGGGACATTACCGCTGGCGACGCGGCCGGATGGCTCGCCTGTGCCCGGCAAGCGAGTGCGCAGTGCTGCGCTGGTCTGGGGGCCATCGGGCGAATTGTTGGGGCGTTACGACAAGCGCCATCTCTTCGATGTGGATGTCGCGGATGCGCAAGGGCGTTATCAGGAGTCGGCGACCTATGAGCCCGGTGATCAGGTGGCGGTGATCGATACCGATGTGGGCAAGCTGGGCATCCTCACCTGTTATGACTTGCGCTTCCCCGAGCAGGCGCGCGAGCTGCGCCGGCAGGGGGCCGACATTCTGGTGGTGCCTGCGGCGTTTACCGCGGTTACCGGAGCCGCGCACTGGCAGGTGCTTTTGCGTGCACGAGCCATCGAGAATCAATGCTTGGTGATCGGGGCTGGGCAGGGTGGGCAACACAGCCCGCAGCGGCAAACCTGGGGCCACAGTCAGGTTATCGATGCCTGGGGCGTGGTGCTGGCGGAGCAGCACGAGGATGGCGAAGGTCTGGTCATGGCTGGCTTTGATCGTGTCGAGCAAAACAGTCTGCGCCAGCGCATGCCAGTCGAGCAGCATAGGCTCGACTGATTAGCCCCGTTGATTTATAGCGACAGTGCAGCCAGCTCGCGCAGATATATCCATAGCTTGTGGCGCGCGGGCCGGGTGATCTCATTGATTTCCGTGCTGCCTGCTGCTTCTGCGCTGGCCACTTCCTTGCGCGCCAGCCGTACCAGCGTGCGCAGGGTGTGGCGATCGGCATCGGGAAAGCGCGACATGACTTCGCCGAGCAGCTCATCTCCGTGCGTGATCAAGCGGGCCATCAACAAATCAAGCTGACGCTGCAGCGCCGGATTGCGCAGCGGATTCAGTGCATTCAGCAGGGCTGCTTCATCGACCTGACGCATGAGCTTGCCAATAAACTGGCGCTGACGGCGAATAGCCTCGTGAGCCTTGATGCGCTTGAAGTCGAGCAGCGCCTTGAGCAGCGCCTCATCGATGGGCAGCTTGCTCAGTTGCGAGTCGCTCATCTCGGCCAGGCGTTCGCCCAGAGCCTGCAGGCGGTCGGATGACTTTTTCTGGTCCCCACGGCTCGGGCCAAAATCTTCATAGTCATCTTGCGGGGTCAAATAGCCACTCATGTCGCTCTCCGGCAGCCGCGGTCATGGGCTGGAACGGCGGGCATGATAGCAAGGTTGGCGCTACTCGGCTTCGTCAAAGCAGCGTGCCGCCAGACTTTGTACAGCAGCCAGTGCCGCATCGGCATCATCGCCACAGACTTGCAGCTGCAATTGTGTGCCTTGGCCGGCTCCGAGCATGAGCAGGGCCATGATGCTGCGGGCATCGATCAGGCGTTCGCCACGGCCAATACGCACGCTGGACTTGAATGGCGCCACGGTTTCCACCAGCTTGGCTGCTGCGCGCGCATGCAGCCCGAGCTTGTTGATGATGTTCAGTGTGACCAGATGCTCAGCCATGCTGACCTCGGCGGCTGAGCTCGCGATGACGCAGTTGCAGGTTGGGCAGCTCATCCACCAGCGCGGCAAACAGGCGTTCGGCCAGATACACCGAGCGATGCTGGCCGCCGGTGCAGCCAATGGCGACGGTGACATAGCTGCGGTCGCTGGCTTGCAGTTCGCGCACCCAGCGCAGCAGGAAGTGGAAAATATCCAGATACAGCTCTTCCACCAGCGTTTGGCCGGCGAGAAAGTTGATGACATCAGGATCGCGCCCGGTTAGCTCACGGAGCTTGGTTTCCCAGTGTGGGTTGGGCAGGCAACGGGCGTCGAAGACCAAATCGGCATCCAGAGGCACACCGTGCTTGAAGGCAAATGATTGAATTTGAATGGCTTGGTGTGCGGATGCCATAGGCTCCAGGCGCTGCTTGAGCACTTCGCGCAAGTCATGCACAGACAGCGAGCTGCTATCCACTCTGAGGTCGGCGCGCTGCGCCAGCGGCTCCAGCAGTTCGCGCTCGTAAGCCAGCGCTTCTTCCAGCGAGCGATCCTGATTGCTCAGGGGATGCCGGCGACGGGTCGAACTGAAGCGTGCCAGCAGGATGTCGTCACGCGAGTCAAGAAAGACGATTGCGGGCTCGCAGCCTTGCTCGTGCAAGAGCTGAGCGATGCTTTCGTAGCGGCTGAGGTCGCGAATCCGGTTGCGCGCATCAATGCCCACGGCCAAGCGTGCCGGGCGCTCTTCCACATCATTGCGAAAGGTCGCGACCAGCTCGGGCAGCAACGCTACTGGCAGATTGTCGACGCAGTAGTAGCCCAGGTCTTCAAGTTGATGCAGCGCAGTGGATTTGCCGGAGCCCGAGCGTCCGCTCACGATCACTAATTTCATGCCAAGGCTTATCCGGTCAAAGTCATGGGCTCTATCCTCACGGGCGAGCGCGTACTTGGCAAGAGACATCAGCACTCTTGATGCAAAACAGGGTGATGCAAAAACACGAATGCCCAGCTTTGGGCCGGGCATTCAGTTCAGGTGCAATGTCCCGGATGGGGGTCAGTGCATTTGGTGCTTCTCTTTATGTCGCACAATCTGTCGGTCCAATTTGTCCGACAGAGCATCGATGGCGGCGTAGAGATCTTCGGACTCGGCGATGGCAAACAGTTTTGCCCCCGACGTTCGAATCACCGCTTCAGCCTTTTGTACCAGCTTGTCGACGCTCAAAATGACTTGCATGCTGGTGATGTGGTCGAAGTGTCGCTCGACCTTTGACAGTTTGCTGGCCGTGTAATCTTTCAGCGCGTGAGTGAGTTCAACGTGGTGTCCACTAATGGTCATCTGCATGAGACGCTTCCTCGCTTTCGTGGGTGACGACAGCGGGGGCCGGAGCTTCCAGCGTTCAGCGGGTCGGACGGGCAGAGTGGCCTTGCAGCCAAGGTGTCCGGGCGGCCTGTCGAGGTTGGAAGCAGAGGTCCCCAGTTAAAACTGAGTGACGCGGTACGTACTTCGCTACATTCAACAACCGGTATGACTTGACTCTAGCACAGGGCCTCGGGATCAAAGCAAGCGCTTTCTGTCACTGGATGAGGCGATATTGAGTGACTCTCTGTATTTGGCGATGGTGCGTCTTGCAACCTCAATACCCTGAGCCTGAAGAAGATCGGCAATTTTGTTGTCGCTCAAGGGCTTGCGTTGATTTTCAGCCGCCACGAGCTGCTTGATCATGGCGCGGATGGCCGTGGATGAGGCTTCGCCGCCGGCGCTGGTGCTGACATGCGACGAGAAAAAGTACTTCAGCTCGAACAGGCCACGCGGCGTGTGCAGATACTTCTGTGTGGTCACGCGCGAGATGGTCGATTCGTGAAGGCCGACCTCGTCGGCGACATCACGCAGGATCAGCGGCTTCATGGCTACCGGGCCGTCATCGAGAAAGCCGCGCTGATGTTCAACGATGCAGCTGGCGACTTTCAGCAGCGTTTCGTGACGGCTTTGCAGGCTCTTGATGAGCCAGCGCGC
>CALEYY010000324.1 GCA_937928295.1 uncultured Moraxellaceae bacterium | reverse complement strand
GCGCGGTCTGTCGCATATAGGTTGATTTACCACCCATGTTCGGGCCGGTAATGACTTGCATGCGCTGGCTCGGGGCCAGCGACAGGTCGTTGGCGGTGAACGGTGTGGTCAGCATGCGCTCGACCACCGGGTGACGGCCAGCCTGCACATCCAGACCGGGCGCTTCGCTGAGCTCGGGGCAGACCCAGTCCAGCGTATGGGCGCGTTCGGCCAGGCAGCACAGCACATCGAGTTCGGCCAGGGCTTCGCAGAGCGCTTGCAGCGGCGGCAGCTCGTCGAGGATGGTATCGAGCAGTATCTCGTAGAGCAGTTTTTCGCGCGCGAGGGCGCGGGCCGAGGCTGACAGCGCCTTGTCTTCAAAGGCTTTTAGCTCCGGCGTGATGTAGCGCTCGGCATTCTTCAGCGTTTGGCGGCGGATGAAATGCGCCGGTGCCTGTTCGGCCTGCGCGCGCGATAGCTCGAAGTAATAGCCGCTGACGCGGTTGTAGCCGATCTTCAGGCCGGCGATGCCGGAGCGCTCACGCTCCTGCGTCTCCAGCGCAATCAGGTAGTCGCCGGCGTGCGTGCTGATACCGCGCAGCTCATCCAGCTCGGCATCGAAGCCGGTGGCGAGCACGCCGCCATCACGCAAAACGACCGGTGGTGCTTCGACCAGAGCGCGGCGCAGGGTATCGGCCAATGACGGAAACGGGCGGATGGCCGTGCGCAGCTCGCGCAGTCGCTGCGATTCCTGCGGCAGCAGCCAGCCGCTGATGGCCGGCAGCAGCGCCAGCAGGTCGCGCAGTCGCGCCAGATCGCGCGGGCGGGCCGTGCGCAGCGCGATGCGCGCGAGAATGCGCTCGCCATCGCCGACATTGGCGAGCCAGTCGCCGAGTTCATCCCAGGCCTGCAAGCCGAGCAATTCGCTGATGGCCTGCTGACGGGCACGCAGGGTGTCGCGCTGGCGGATGGGCTGATGCAGCCAGCGCCGCAGCAGGCGGCTGCCCATGGGCGAGCGCGTCTGGTCGATGACGGCGGCCAGCGTGGCCTGATTTTCACCTTGCAGGTTTTGCGTCAGCTCTAGGTTGCGGCGCGTGGCGGCATCCATCTGCAAGGTATCGCGGGCATTTTCGACGCTGACGCCGCGCAAATGCGGCAGGGCCGAGCGCTGGGTTTCGCGGGCATAGCCGAGCAGCGCGCCGGCGGCGGTGATGGCGGCGGGCATGTGCTCGCAGCCGTAGCCCTGCAGGTCGTGCACGGCAAATTGCTGGCAGAGCTGGCGATAGGCCGACTCATGCTCGAAGTGCCAGGGCATGCGTGCGCGCAGGCCGCGACAATCGCTGATCTGGTCTTTCCAGGCAGCATCTTCGGGGTACAGCAGTTCGGCGGGGCTGACACGCGCCAGTTCGGCTTGAAGCAGCTCCACGCTGTTCAGCTCCTGCACGCGAAAACGGCCGCTGGCCATGTCTAGCGTGGCCAGGCCCCACACGCCTTTCAGGCTGCAGACGGCGCCCAGCAAGGTATCGCGGCGTTCTTCGAGAAAGGCTTCATCGCTGACCGTGCCGGGGGTGACCACGCGCGCGACCTGACGCTCCATCGGGCCTTTCTGCGCGCCGGGCTCGCCGATTTGCTCGCAGATCACCACCGATTCGCCCTGGCGGATCAGGCGGCCGATGTAGTTTTCGGCGGCGTGATACGGGATGCCGGCCATCGCGATGGGTTCGCCGGCCGAGCGGCCGCGCTGGGTCAGCGTGATGTCGAGCAGGCGCGAGGCTTTGCGGGCATCGTCGAAGAACAACTCGTAGAAGTCGCCCATGCGATAGAACACCAGCTCGTGCGGGTGTTCGGCCTTGATGCGCAGGTACTGCTGCATCATCGGGGTGTGGGCATCAAGGCCAGTATCGGCGGGAGGCGTAGCCATAGCGCGAGTCA
>CALEYY010000323.1 GCA_937928295.1 uncultured Moraxellaceae bacterium | reverse complement strand
CCCACGGCCATCGAGGCACTGGTGCAGGGCGTGGAAGATGGCCTCAGTCATCAGACGCTGCTGGGCGTGACCGGCTCGGGCAAGACTTTCACCATGGCCAATGTCATCGCTCGCTTGGGCCGCCCGGCCATCATCATGGCCCCGAACAAGACCCTGGCGGCGCAGCTCTATGGCGAGTTCAAGGAGTTCTTCCCGAACAACGCCGTCGAGTATTTCGTCAGCTACTACGACTATTACCAGCCGGAAGCCTATGTGCCGTCGTCGGACACCTTCATCGAGAAGGACGCCGCGATCAACGAGCACATCGAGCAGATGCGGCTGTCGGCGACGCGAGCGCTGCTGGAGCGGCGCGATGCCATCATCGTGGCCACGGTGTCGGCGATCTATGGCTTGGGCGACCCCGAGGCGTACATGAAGATGCTGCTGCATGTGGCGCGCGGCGATCGCATCGATCAGCGCGGCCTGCTGCGGCGACTGGCCGAGCTGCAGTACACGCGCAACGATGTCGATTTCTATCGCGGTCATTACCGTGTGCGCGGCGATGTCATCGATGTCTATCCCGCCGAGTCGGAAATGGACGCGGTGCGCATCGAGCTGTTCGATGAAGAAGTCGAGTCCATCTACTGGTTCGACCCGCTCACCGGCGAAGTGCGCAAGCGCGTGGCACGCGTGACGATCTACCCGAAAACGCATTATGTGACGCCGAAGGAGCGCATTCACGGCGCCATCGAGCAGATTCAGGTGGATCTGAAGGAGCGCCTGGAGTGGTTCCGCGCCAATGACAAACTGGTCGAGGCGCAGCGCCTGGATCAGCGCACCAAGTTCGATCTGGAGATGTTGCAACAGCTCGGCTATTGCCAAGGCATCGAGAACTACTCGCGCTACTTGTCCGGCCGTCCGCCCGGTTCGCCGCCGCCAACGCTGTTCGATTATGTACCGCCCGATGCGCTGCTGCTGGTGGATGAATCGCATGTGACCATCCCGCAGATTGGCGGCATGTATAACGGCGACCGCTCGCGCAAGGAAAACCTGGTCAATTACGGCTTCCGCCTGCCGTCCGCCATGGATAACCGGCCGATGCGCTTCGAGGAGTTCGAGCGCATTTCGCCGCAGACCATTTTTGTGTCGGCCACGCCCGGCAATTACGAGGCCGAGAAGGCGCAGGCGGTGGTCGAGCAGCTGGTGCGTCCGACCGGACTGGTGGATCCGCAACTGGAAGTGCGCCCGGCGGTGACGCAGGTGGACGATCTGTTGTCGCAGATTCGCCAGCGCGTGGCCGTCGAGGAGCGCGTACTGGTGACGACGCTGACCAAACGCATGGCCGAAGACCTCAGCGAGTACCTGAGCGAGCACGGCGTGAAGGTGCGCTATCTGCATTCCGACATCGACACCGTGGAGCGCGTCGAGATCATCCGCGACTTGCGCCTGGGCGTGTTTGATGTGCTGGTCGGCATCAACCTGCTGCGCGAGGGTCTGGACATGCCCGAGGTGTCGCTAGTGGCGATTCTCGATGCCGACAAGGAGGGCTTTCTGCGCTCGGAGCGTTCGCTGATCCAGACCATCGGCCGTGCTGCGCGCCATCTCAACGGCAAGGCCATCCTTTATGCCGACCGCATGACCGGCTCCATGCAGCGCGCCATCGGCGAGACCGAGCGCCGCCGCGAACGCCAGATTGCCTTCAACCTGGCGCAGGGCATCACGCCGGTGGGTGTGGCACGGTCGGTTAGCGACATTCTCGAAACCTATGCCGGTGCGTCGGCCGCGAATGGCGGCGGCAGCCCCAGCCGTGGCAACAAGCGCAGCAGTCTGCGGCCGGGCAGCAAGCCGGTGCCGCTGGATCCCAAGGCGATCTCTCAGGAAATTGTGCGGTTGGAAAAATCCATGATGGATAAGGCGCGCAACCTCGAGTTCGAGGAGGCCGGTCGCTTGCGCGACGAAATGCTGAGGCTGCGCGAGACTTTGAAGAAGCTGGCCTAGGTCTGGCTGCAAAGTTCTGGCATAGTTTCGCGTTAAGCAAAATTGTATTTTGGGTGCCAAGGATGAAAACAATGAATACCTCGTTGCATGCAGTGGTTCTGGCGCTGGCGTCACTCTCGTCGGCAGCCTTCGCTTCTCCCGTTGCGTTTCCGGCACCCAAGGAAAGTGGCGAAATTACTGCCCTGCTGGCGGCCCCGCCATCCACAGCAATCGGCTCGTTTCAGAGCGGTCTCATGCACCTGTGGAGTACTCATCCTGAGCTGCTGTCGGCAGAGTCGCAGTACGATGCAGCGGGTTACGACATTAAAGGCGCGTATGCCGGCTTTTTGCCTTATGCGGCGGTTGATTATCAGTCCAGCAAGTCATCCACGGAGTCTTATGCGCGCTTTGTATTGCCGCTGTGGCGAGGGGGGCTGAACTTCGCCAATCTGTCTATTGCCGAGGCCTCTCAGGAAGCGGCGCTGGCAGACCTTCAGCGTACTCGTCTCAAGCTGGGCTTGAAATTGGTCGATGCCTGGATGGCTGTGGTGGCCGCTCGTGAGCAATATCAGTATTGGGAACTCTATGTGGGGTCGTTGAAAAATCTGCTCGGCGTGATTGAGCGGCGTGCCAACGAAGGCGCTGCGCCAGAAGCGGATGTCATGCTGGCCACAACTCGGTTGCGTCAGGCGGATTCCTTGCGTGAGCAAAACCGTGCATTGGTCGAAACCACGCAATCGCAATTGGTCGCGTTGCTGGGCACCAGCAGCCTGGGCGTGACATGGCCCACCCCTGCTGATCCGCTGACCGATACTCAGGCCGAGAAAGTGTTGCTGCGTATTGGCAATGATCATCCCGAAGTGGCCTATGCCATGGCGCAGGCGGCTAAACAGCAGGCCACGGCGCGCGCGAATCGTGCCGCGCTGTCGCCCGAGGTGTCGTTGCAGCACATCAAGCCGCTGGGTGACAAGACTTTGCAGGGGCCGGCCGAAACGCGCATCGTGGTGCAGTATCAGACCGACAATGGCCTAAAGGGCTATCAGGCTTGGCGTGGTAACCAAAAGCGTGCCATGGCGGCCGATGCGATTGAGGCCAACGCGCGTCGCGAGGTCTATTCGGCGGTGCGTGTTGCACAGTCTCAGCGTCTCGCCAGCCGTAACCAGATTCGCTTCCAGGAAGAGGCGGTGAAATCAGCCGACGCCTTGGTCGACAGCTTTTTGCGTCAATTTGTGGCCGGTCGCAAGACTTGGCTGGAAGTATTGAATGCGCAACGAGAGTCACACGACAACCATTTGGCCTTGGTGCAGCAGCGCAGGGGCTATGTGCAGGCCGCTTACAACCTGAGTTTGCAAGGTCTTTACTGGGAAGCATTGTTGCAAAGCGCTAATAGTCCTTCCATGCGTCCGGAGGCGAGTGCAACGCCATGAGTGATGTTGGTTGCTGGTCATCTCCGGCGGCGTTAGCAAGTGCTTCGCAAGGATTGCAACTGTGTGCTCGACAACAGGGGCATGCGATTACCATCAATGAGGTGGTACAGGCCTTTTCGAGTGTTCGTGAAACGACCCCATTGGCAGCGATGTGCGCTGCCTGGCATCAGTTGTTTCCAGCTGAGCAGTTGATTCCAAACGCACTGACAGATGTCAGAGCGCTGTCATTGCCGGCACTGGTCTGGCATGAAGGTCGTTTCAGCTGGTTAACTCAGCAGCCATCAGCGATGCCGTCGGCCGTGGTTCTGGTGCCTTTGCGCTTGATGCCGGATGTGCAAAGTGAATCGGTGAGTCAGCAGAAGCCTGCAACACAGGCCATCAAGCAAGCTCTGCAGGCGCATGCGCCTATTTTCAAGCGGGTCACCATTGCAACACTTTTGATCAACTTACTGGCCATCATGACCTCGTTGTTTGCCATGCAGGTTTACGACCGCGTGGTACCCAATTTTGCCTATGCCACCTTATGGGTTTTGACCTTGGGCATTGTTATTGCGCTGGTCTTTGACTTTGTCTTCAAATGGGTTCGACTGCTCTTCTTGGAAACACTGTCTCGTCGCGCTGATGCCGCACTGTCTCAGTTCTTTTTTGAGCGTTTGATGGCGATGAAAGTAGATCGTCGTCCGGCTAAAGCGGGCACGCTAGTGTCACAAGTGCGTGACTACGAAGCCGTGAAAGCGTTCTTCACCTCGACCACGCTATTTGCCATTGCCGACTTGCCGTTTGCCTTGCTTTTCATGTTGGTGATTGCGCTGCTGGGAGGCTATGTAGCGCTGGTGCCTCTGGCTTTCATGCCGCTGTGCTTTGCGATTGGCTGGTTGGTACAGAAGCCCCTGAGCCGCTTCATGCAACAACAAACTGACGAGTCGGCGCGGCGTCACGGCATTTTGATCGATGTCATACAAGGTGCGGAAAGCGTCAAGGCACTGCATGCCGAGTGGCGCTTTGGTTTGCTTTGGGAGCAGCTGACGCGCGTTCTGGCGGGTCATGCCGAATCGGTTCGACGCTTGAGTGCAAAAGCGAGCTTTCTCACCGGCAGTTTTCAGCAGTTGGCTTATGTGCTGATTCTTGTGGTCGGTGTTTACCGTATTGAAGCGGGTGCCCTGACCATGGGCGGGCTTATTGCCTGCTCCATTCTGGGCAGTCGCGTGTTGGCTGCGGTGGCCCAGATCACGCCCTTGTTAGTGCAGTGGCAGCAGGCCAAATATGCGCTTTCCGTGCTGGATAACTTATTGGTGATGCCGCGCGATGCCGTCGAAGAGCAGCAAGCCAGCGCGCTGGCCGTGCCCTTGGACATCCAGATGTCGTCGTTGACTTATGCCTATGACGCATCCGCGCAGATTTGCCTGCGCGTACCGCAATTGCAGATTCGCGCAGGTGAACGCGTGGCGGTCATTGGCCGTAATGGCAGCGGCAAATCTACGCTACTGCGTTTGTTGGCAGGCTTGGCTACGCCGAGTACTGGTGTAGTGAGCTTGGCCGGTGTGGACATGCAAAAGAGTCGCCAAGCTTGGCTGCGCCAATCTATCGGCTATTTACCGCAGGATGTGCGCCTGTTTGCCGGCACCTTGCGTGACAACTTGCTGCTGGGCATTGCATCACCGGAGCCGGCACAGTTGCAGGCGGCACTGGCTAGAACTGGCCTGAAAGCGCTGGTAGAGCAATTGCCCGAAGGCCTGGATTGCCTGATCAGTGAAGGTGGGAGCGGCTTTTCGGGAGGGCAGCGTCAATTGATCTGTATTACCCGTCTGCTGCTGCAACAGCCGAGCATCTGGATGCTGGATGAGCCATCAGCCAGTCTGGATAGTGAAACGGAGGCGTTGCTCATGAGCGTTATTCGTGAGCTGCCGGCAGAGATCACGGTGATTTTTACCACGCATCGAAAAAGCTGGCTGGCGTTGTCTACCCGAATACTCGTGGTAGAGGGTGGCGGTATTCGGCGAGATGTAGCCAGTGATGCGCTGCAGTCGAGCGATGAATCCGCGCCAGCGACCGGGAGCGTGCAATGATGGAGTCCCGTGATTTGTTTGCCCGTGTCGAGCCATTGCGCTTCGAGCATCCCGATCGTTTATTGAAGGCCTGTGCAGCGTTTCTGGGTGTCCTTGTTCTATGGTCTGTATTTTTTAGTATCGATGAGCAAACCCGCACCACGGGTAGCGTAATTGCATCTAGTCGATCCCAAGTTATTCAGGTGGTGGATGGTGGCACCTTGCAAGTGCTGCATGTGAAAGAGGGTGACTCTGTAAAAGCGGGTACGCTGTTGGCTGAGCTGGATCCGGTTCGCTTTCAGGCGAGCAATGATGAAATTGATGCCAAGGTCATGTCGCTTCACGCCAATATCTTGCGACTTGAAGCGGAGCTGAATGGTCGCCCACTCGTGTTTGATGAGAAGTTCATCAAATATCCCGAGCTAATCAGCGGCCAGCAGGACTTGTTGCGTAAGCGTCGCGAAGCTCAGCGTGAAGAGGTGGCTGGCCTGATGGTGTCAGCGCAGCTGGCGAAGAAAGAGTTGGATTCGCTCTTGCGCCTTCGTAAAAACGGCGATGCGTCAGAGGCTGAGATTCTGCGCTCACAACGCCAGGTCAATGACCTCACCACTCAGGCCAACAACAAGAAAAATGGCTATCGGCAAGATGCTCAGGCCGAATTGGCCAAAAGCCGCGCTGAATTCGAGCAGGCTGAACAGGTGTTTTCACAGCGCAGCAATGCCTTGGCGTCCACGCAACTGCGTGCGCCCATGGATGGCATTGTCAAGAATGTTCGTGTGACCACACGGGGGGCCGTGCTGAAAGCGGGCGACGAATTGATGCAGATTGTTCC
>CALEYY010000322.1 GCA_937928295.1 uncultured Moraxellaceae bacterium | reverse complement strand
GTATTTCCGGCGGTTGCGGTAATCCTTGCACTGCGCCGTTTTCAGATCAAGCAGGCGGCAGCCGACATTGGTCGGCCAGACGCGGCCGGTGTCCTCGTCCTCCACCTTGTGGCGGCAACACTGGCCGCAGCCATCGCACAGGGCCTCCCATTCGGCCTTGTTCAGGCTGAATGCCCCTGCAAGATGAGCGCGGTGCTCGACGGAGTGAGTCGAGTGGCTCGAGAGGAAAATGCCCGTAATCAAAGGGTCTGGTTGTCCATCGTGGCCCGCGAGAGTCATCAGCAGCGTACTGCTAGTGCTCAAATACAAGCCATCTCCATCCGGCCACCAATAGGCCGGAATGCGTCCACCCAAACTCCGCAACAGCGTAGCCTCGCCATCTGGCCTCACACTCAGAAAGCTGATGTCATCCGGCGTTTCGCTGAACACGGCAGGGCGTAGTGGCGTGTTGTGTAAATGACGGCGTTGATCTGCTCTGGCGGCGTCTCCAGTAGGCAGTAGATGCTGCCCCTCGACCAGAAAGCAGCCTGAAGCTTCGTCACGCCCATCCGGAGCTGCAGACCAAGGCAAGTCCAGCATCCCGACCACCCAATGTGGAGCAGGCTCGAAGACTCGGCAGCCCGGCGTGATTCGTAGCCGATCTGCAAATTGTTGGCGCTGGTTGGCATTGGCAGATTGCAGCGCAATAAGATTAGCCAGTCGCGGCAGCAGGCTATGGCTCATGCTGGAGGCCTCTGTTCCCCGTGTTGCTGCAGCAAGCGCGCAATCTCGGCACCCTGACTGGACAGTTGCCGGTTCAAAAAGGGCAGTCGCAGTTCCAGCATAGGCAGGGCACGGCACAGTGCAGTGAGTTGAGCCACACGCTGGGTTTGATATTGACGATCCTGAACACCACCCACCCTGGGGTCGTTGGCCAATTGCTTGAAACCGGTAAACAGGTCTACGGGCGTGATGCTGACCTCTGCGGCGAACTCATCAAGCACCGGAAAACAGATCCCTCGCACAGTCTCCAAGCGGGGAATGTTATCCGTGCTGCTATAAAGATAACGCTCATCACCAGAAACATCGCCTGCTCTGAGCGACGGAGCAGCTGCCAGTTCTGCATCCGGGATGGCCTGACGCATGCGCAACGACAGGCTGCCAGATTCGCAGTCCCAGCGCAGGTCGGCTTGCTGAGTCAAGGTAACCACATCATCGCTGCGCAATTTGGCCCCTGCCAATAAAAGCGATGCGGCGGTAGATGTCTTGCCGTGGCCCGAGGGCGCGACAATCAGCCAGGTGCCGCCATCCGGCATGTCGACTGCGCTGCCGTGAATGGGCGTGCGACCCCTCAGCGCCGTGAGCGTGGCCCAGTAGGAGCCTACCTGCAGGGCTTCGCCGAGCGCGACGGTGTCGGGTGAGCGAGTGACACGCTGCAGTTGCCCGCTGGCAATATCGAAATGAAACAGAACCTCGCCAAAGAACAGCGTTCGCCAGCCATGATCATGCGCGATGCTGCGTATGGTGCTCTCGATGTTGCCGTCATTATCCAGAAGGTTTCTGTGAATAAGCGGCATGCTTTCAGCATGAACAGGCGCGCACAGGTGATCAAACAGCTCGGAATCACTCTGCCACGGCAGCAAATGTACGGAGGGGGTATCGGCGTGTTCGGCGGGCGTGTTGCAAGGCACTGCAGAAAGAGGCGTTTCAGACGCGACGATCAAGCCATGGAGGTGGTAATGAAACATGGGGCTAGGTAATCAGAGCAGGTATGCAGCAAACGATGCCTGATTTCAGGGGGGCGGGCAAGTCAGCCCGTGATCGGATACCAATGTTTCAGATCCGTATCGGAAATAAACTGCCAGCGATAAGGCAGCGCTTGTCGAGGCACGACTTTTACTTGGCGCACATCCAGAATCCAGCCTTGGGCTTCGCATACCGCATGGCCATCGGCAGGCCATTGCTCTGGTACGGTGCACAAGACAATGCGCGCCGGGTAGCCACGCTCTTTACTGTGCCACCAGCACAGCACGGCAAAGTCTTCGCAGTCGCCAGCGGCTGGCTGCCCGAGTTGATGATGTGTTGGGTCTAGCCAGCGATCTTCGGCGTCTGGGACGGCGGTAAAGTGACGACTGACTTGGTCGAAAACATCAGCAAGATCAACCGGTACGAGACCAGGCTGAGAATTGTAGCCCTCGGGGCGCGGTATAGACGCGTTGGCCATGCTGGAAAGGGATGGGAGTTGAGCCATTAGAGGTCTCCTGGTGTATGCCGGGCCAGGCCTGCAAATCGGCCGTAGGACGGCTAGTCAATGTGGCGCAGCCGCTGAGGCAGGCCGCCAAGGTAATGAGAAACTCTCGTCTTTTCATGGGATCTCCTGCCACTATTGCGTACATGGCAACGCCTGTGGATGACTTCCTTGAGATCGATTCTGGCGCTGTTGAATACAAGCTTCTGTTGCAGAAGCGTATAAAGTGTGGGTGTGAGTGAGTCGAAAGTTGTAAGCTTGCGTTTGGCTTTATGGTGGCTTGACGCAGGGAAGGCACTAAAGCAAAGTTGGTGGTTAGTTAAGAGGCAGGGATATGTCTCATCATTTCTTCAAATCAAATGAGAATAAGCTATGTTAAAAAACCGTTTGGCCAAGTACGCGACGCGTGCTGGTGTCATCTCTTTTGCAAGTGTTGTGGCAACGACTGCTTTCGCGGTTGGCCCAACGGTAGACCAAGTCACTCCAACCGATGCGCAGCGTAATGCCACCTTTGCCAGTGCCGGCGTTGCACCAACGCCTATCCTGACATCGCCTGCCGTTGCCTTTGGTTCGCCGCTTGGCTTTGGTCTCAACTATGGTCAGGTAGCCGTGGGTATTGGTGGTCAGACCGTGCCTAGCAACGCACCGGGCCCCTTGGACGGTTCCATGGGTGTGGCCATGGGTCTGGGTAACTCCGTGACCGATGTGGGTGTTGAGCTCACGGTCAACATCATCAGTCTCCGCAGCCAGTTTGCGGAAGATGGTTCGTTCAACGCCAAAATCCATCGCATGATCTCGCCCACAACCTCGGTGGCCGTGGGTGCCGAAAGTTTTGGTGGCTGGGGCTTGGCTCGTGATGCGCGTATCAGCTCGTATGCTGCTGTTTCTACCGTTGTTACCGCAGATGGCATGCCGGTGGTGTTAAATGCAGGCGTTGGTAACAATCGCTTTCGCAGCTCGCGCTCAACTGACTCAGGCGATGTAGGCGCATTTGCCAGCATTGCCGTTGTACCGACTGACCGCTTCTCGACGATTCTGGACTTCACCGGCGTTGACATAAATGCAGCAATTTCGGTGGTTCCTGTGCGCGAATGGCCTGTTACGCTGACCTTGGGTTATGTAAACCTGACCGAGAGAGAGCAGCGCGGTGAATTTGCGGGCGGTCTTGGTTACCTGTATCGTTTTTGAGGAGTCTATCCATGAGCAAGAAACTAGTAATCCTGTTGGCGCTGTTCGCCACTCCAGCGTGGTCCGGCGGCTTTCCCGCGCCCATCGTGACTCAGCTTTCCGTGTTGGCGGGTGGCGGTGTGATCGTTGCTGGTGGCACATTCGCTACTAAACCGCAATCTACTGGATGTGGCAGCGCGACTGGTGGTGTGAACTGCCCTCCCAAGAATAAGGATGAGGTATCGGTTGGTGCACAGCTGCCTCCAGTCGGTGTAGAGGCAAATGTTGGTGGGTTATCGAAATAACGGTGATCGACTGATCGTATAACGGAAAAAAGGGCACTTCAGGTGCCCTTTTTTTATGCGAATTTCTTGCGCTATCTTTGGTCAGGCCTGACACAGCGGGTTTGCTGCAATTGCTCAGCAGTCCGGTATCGGATTGAAAGAAGTGATGTGTTTGTGTAAAATACAGTCATCAGTTCTTTACACGATGCAGGCAACTTAGCATGGATTTAGCTTTCTGGTTGTTTCCGTTTTCATTCGCACTCACCTTGTTGTCAATGCCGCTCTTGATTCTTGCCGCACCTCGTTTGCGCTTGATGGATAACCCGGGTGGTCGAAAACAGCATCAACGCGTAACTCCCTTAGTGGGTGGCTTGGCAATAGCGATGGGGCTTTTGCCAGTTGTGGCTTGCTTGCATGTTCAGACACTGCAGCCCTTGTTATGGCTGATCGGCATGTTGATGATGCTGGCACTGGGCATTCTGGACGATCGAGCAGAACTGAAGGTAACGGATCGCTTCGTTCTGCACATCATGATTGGGTTACTGCTATTTGGCGCCGACCGCGAGCTCATCAGCCTGGGCGACCTGTTCGGCGTTGGCCCCGTGCTGCTTGGCTGGTTGGCATTGCCGGTCACGCTCTTCTCCGTGGCGGCCGCTATCAACTCCATGAACATGGTAGACGGTGTTGATGGCTTGCTAGGAACATTGAGCGCAATTCCTCTCGGTGCGGTCATGTTTATCTCGTGGGAAGCGGGGCTGGTATTTGAGTTTGCGCTTTCAGGCTGTCTATTGATTAGCGTATTGGTTTTTCTGCTGTTCAACTTTCGCTTTCCTTGGACCAAACATGCGCGTGTTTTCATGGGTGACGCCGGTAGTACGCTGATTGGCTTCAGCTTGGCTTGGCTACTGATAAGCGAAGCACGCTTGGGCGCAATGCCGCCGGTTCTTGCGCTTTTCCTGTTGGCATTGCCATTAATGGACACGGCAGGTGTGATTTGCCGCCGTTATATGGCGGGCGTGTCGGCGTCTACCGCAGGTCGAGATCACTTGCACCATATTTTGCTGGATGCCGGTCTGTCTGAGGCGATGACCGTTATCACGCTGGGCGCAGCCTCCTTGCTGATCACTATCCTGGGTCTTTTCCTGCACTACCATGGGGTAGGCGATCAGTACTTGTTTCTCTGCTTCATGTTTATGCTGGGCGTCTACATTGGTATGTCGACCTCGGCTAGCACAGTAGCCAGCCGATTGAGCCGCTATTTCAGCAATGATGAAGCCTCAGCGCCTAGTCTTTACGAGAACCGCTGATACCCCAGCAGTGGCGTTAACAGTGCCTTGACCCCTGACGCCTCAATTTCACGGATGAAGCCGGGCAGATCCACGCCCGGCAGCAGGTCGGGCTCGGCCTCGATGGGCGTGATCATGGTGTCCCAATGGCAGGGGATGATCCAGCGCGGCTTCAGGTGTTTGACCACATCGCGCACATAGTTCGGCCGCGACTGCCGGCCGATGGCACACAAGCAAACGATGTCGCAGGCATGGCCTTGCAGCTCTTCGTCAATAAAATCAGCGGAATCAATGTGCATGACCTTGAGCTTGCCGGTATCGACCAGCCAGTTCAGCACTAGGCCGTGGCGGAGCTGGTGCATGCGCGCCGGCCACGGTGGCGGCGCGGTGAGGTCGCCGGGGAAGGGGATGCGCCCGAAGATCTTGCCGTGTCGCGACGGAAAGCCGCGCACCGTCCACGCCCCGGAGGCGATGTCTTCACGGCCGTCGGTGCTGACCAGCTGCTCCGGCGGCAGGCCGGCGGCGATGCCGACTTGCATCGTCGATGACGAACCGATGAGGCGGGCGCCGGTCTGCTTGCAGAGATCGGGGCCATCGAGAATATGGTCGTGATGCGCGTGGCCGATGAGCACATCGTTCGCGTTGGGGATCAGGCGCTGGATCAGCGGCGCATTCGGCACTAGCGGCTGTGTTAGCGAGGTGGTCAGGTCGGGGCGTGTCACATACGGGTCGAGCACCACATGGTGGCCGTCCTGACTGATGACGAAGCCGGCGGTGCCAAGGTACTGAATGCAGAGATCGCCTTCGCGGGCGGCGGCGCTTGCCACATAGGTGCTTGCGTCGGGGCTTTTCACGCCCAGCCAGTGTGTCCATCGCTTCATTGCTGTTTCCTCTGTATGCCGGGCAGGCCGACTTGTGCAGTCGCTTAAGGTTACACTTGCCGGTTACTGTTTGATGGCTTTTTAACCCGAGCATGCACCATGAGTGAAGGTCAGTTTCAGGTTGTATCGAAATATCAGCCCGCCGGCGACCAGCCCACAGCCATCGAAGGGCTGGTGCAGGGCGTGGAGGATGGCCTCAGCCATCAGACGCTGCTGGGCGTGACCGGCTCGGGCAAGACCTTCACCATGGCCAATGTCATCGCTCGCCTGGGCCGTCCGGCCATCATCATGGCGCCGAACAAGACGCTGGCGGCGCAGCTCTACGGCGAGTTCAAGGAGTTCTTCCCGAACAACGCCGTCGAGTATTTTGTCAGCTACTACGACTACTATCAGCCGGAAGCCTATGTGCCGTCG
>CALEYY010000321.1 GCA_937928295.1 uncultured Moraxellaceae bacterium | reverse complement strand
CGATGCCGATTCGCTGCAGCACTTTGCTGCGCTCTGTGCGCAGCTCGATGCCTGCGGGATCAGCTATCGTGTCAATCCGAATCTGGTGCGCGGTCTGGACTACTACAACAAGACGGTATTCGAGTGGGTGACCACGGCGCTGGGTTCGCAGGGCACGGTCTGTGCCGGCGGCCGCTACGACGGTCTGGTCTCGCAGCTGGGCGGTCAGGCCACGCCGGCCGTCGGCTTTGCCATCGGCCTTGAGCGTCTGGTCTTGCTGCTCGATGCCGTGCAGCCGGCCAGCGAAAGCAGCGAGGCCGATGTCATGGTGCTGGCCGTTGGCGAGGGCACTTCGCAACAGGCCATCGTGCTCGCCGAACAGCTGCGTGATGCATTGCCGGCGCTGCGAATCGTGTATAACTGCGGCGGTGGCAGCTTCAAGTCACAATTTCGCAAAGCCGACAAGTCAGGTGCGCAGATCGCCCTGATTCTGGGCGAAGCAGAAGTGACAGCGCAGACCGTTGGCATCAAGTGGCTGCGTGCTGAGCGCGAACAAATTTCCTGTGCCGTGACCGATGCTGCCGAACATATTCGTCAGACATGGGCGCAATGCTGATCATTGAGGGGTAGGTTGTGAGCTATAACGAAGACGAAACCATCGAACAATTGAAAACCTGGTGGCAACGCTATGGCACGCCTGTTTTGCTCAGTGTTGCGGTAGTCCTGCTCAGTTTCTCGGGCTGGCGCTACTGGAACACGGGCAAGCTCGAAAGTGCGACCAAGGCGCAGGCCCTGCAACAGCAGATGTCATCGGCCATGCAGCGTGTCAGTGTCAATGCCGAAGACAAGGCAGCCAATACCGATGTGCAGCGTTTTGGCCGCCAGCTCATTGATGAGTATGCGAGCACACCCTATGCGGTCGACGCCGCCTTGCTACTGGCCAAGCGTGCGGTAGATAGTGGTGATCTGGCCGATGCTGAAAAGCAGTTGCGCACGGCGCTGGCGCTGAAGCCGAGCGCGGAAATGAAGCTGTTGGTGCAATCACGCCTGGCGCGTGTGCTGGCTGCGCGCAAACAGTATCCGGCAGCTCTCGCGGTCTTGGATGATGCCGGCACTGATGCAGTCCCGCTGCTGGCGGAAATTCGCGGTGATATCCTGCTTCAGCAAGGTCAGCGTGATGCTGCAGCAAAAGCCTATGCTGCGGCTGATGCTGCCTTGGCCGAGCGTGATGAAGCCCGTCCGGCATTGGACCTGAAGCTCGCTGAAGTTGGCCTGACACCTGCCAAGCGCACCAGCGATGTTTCTGCCGAGGTGCAACCATGAAGTATCTGATGCTGGCGACGGCCTTTGCTGCGCTGACGCTGAGTGCTTGCAGCAGTTTACCGGTCGCGACCGTTAGTACTTCTGCTCCTGTGAAGCCGGGTGAGCTGCCTCGGTTGCCGGAAAAAGCCATCGGCATGAGCGATCGCTGGTCGGTCAGCATTGGTAATGGTGCTGGCGGCGAAGCCTTGTATCTTGAGCCTGGCGTTCAGGCGCCAGCTATTTATGTTGCCAGCCGCGATGGCGTGCTGAAGTCGATAGGCCGTGCTTCGGGCTCGCTGCGCTGGAAGATGCAGCTCAGTGATGGCGTGACGGGTGGCGTGGCAGTCGATGATGACCTGCTCGTGATCGGTACAGATCAAAGCGACTTACTAGCCATCAATAACAAGAATGGCAAGCCGGTATGGCGCGCTGCGCTGGGCTCGTCACTACTATCGACACCACGCCTGAGTGCAAAGGAGGTCGTGGTACAGACGCTCGATGGCCGTGTGCAAGTCTTTGAGCGCGCCACCGGCAAGCGTCGCTGGCAGTTTGATACGCCGGTGCCTCCGCTCTCGCTGCGCGGCAATGCCGCTCCGGTGATCAGTAATGACAAGGTTTACGCGGTCAGCGGCCAAGGTGACTTGTATCAGCTCGACCTCGCTTCAGGCCTGCCGATCTGGCAAACCCGCGTGACCAACTCGCGCGGCCGTGGCGAAATTGAACGCCTAATGGACATCGATGGCGATATCGTACTCGACAGCAATGGCACGCTGTATACCGCCGGCTTCCAGTCACAACTGACCGCCACCGATACCCAGCAAGTCCGCCGTCGCTGGCAGCTCAACCTGTCCACCACACAGAGTGTTGCCGTTGATAACGCACAGGTTTATGCCGTTGATGTGGACGGCACCGTGGCGGCCGTGAACAAGATTACCGGCGCGCTGGTGTGGAAGCAGGAAGCGCTGAAAGGCCGCAAACTGCTCGCTCCCGTGATCTGGCGCGGCCTGATTGTGGTTGGCGATAGCGAAGGCTATTTGCATGTATTTAGCTCTGTAGACGGCGCCGTGCGTGGCCGTGAACGCGCCGCCCGCGATCCGCTCATGAGCGTGATCGTGGATGCGCCGCAATTGTTGACGCTGACTGTTGACGGCACCTTGCGTGCCTGGGACATGACGCTCTGACCGGCTGTTTGCCGGCATTGAGAATCGATAGATGAAACCTGTAATTGCCCTTGTCGGGCGCCCAAATGTCGGCAAGTCCACGCTCTTCAACCAGCTCACGCGCAGTCGCGATGCGCTGGTTGCCGATTTGCCAGGTCTCACCCGTGATCGCAAATATGGCGATGCCAAGAACGAGGAAAAGTCGTTCATTGTCATCGACACCGGCGGCATCGGCGAGTCCGAACAGGGCATTGACGCACCGATGGCCGAGCAATCGCGTTTGGCCATCGAAGAAGCCGAAATCGTACTGTTTCTGGTCGACGCCCGCGCCGGCCTGACCCCGGCCGATACCCAAATTGCCAACGAGCTGCGCGCGCTCAGCAAGCGCGTGCACTTGGTCGTCAACAAGATCGACGGTATCCAGGAAGAGGTTGCGCTGGCCGAGTTTCACTCCCTTGGCTTTGGCGAGCTGTTCGGTATCGCCGCCAGTCACGGTCGTGGCATCACGCAGATGATCCAGGCCGTGCTCATCGACTATCCGGAAGATGAGGAAGAGGTTGATGACCCGGAAGCGGGCATCAAGATCGCCATCATCGGTCGACCCAATGTCGGTAAATCGACGCTGGTCAACCGACTGCTCGGCGAAGATCGCGTTGTGGTCTACGACATGCCCGGCACCACGCGTGACAGCATCTACATTCCCTACGAGCGTCAGGGCCAGCGCTACACGCTGATCGACACCGCCGGCGTTCGTCGTCGTGGCCGTGTCGATGAGGTCGTGGAAAAGTTCTCGGTGATCAAGACCTTGCAGGCCATCAAGGATGCGCATGTGGTGGTCATGGTCATGGATGCGCACGAAAGCATCGTCGATCAGGACTTGAACCTGCTCGGTTTTGCGCTGGAAACCGGCCGTTCCATCGTCATCGCCATTAACAAATGGGATGGCATGACCGACTACGAGCGGCAGACCCTGAAGACCGACATGCAGCTGCGCTTCGACTTCATTCCCTATGTGAAAGTGCACCTGATTTCGGCCAAATACGGCACTGCTGTGGGTGATTTGTACCCGTCCATCCAGCGCGCGTTTGAGTCGGCCATGATCAAGGTGCCGACCAGCCAGCTTACGCAATTGCTCGCGGATGCCATCGAGCAGCATCAGCCGCCGCTGGTTTCCGGCCGCCGCATCAAGCTGCGCTATGCGCACATGGGCGGCTCCAATCCGCCGCTGTTTGTCATCCACGGCAACCAGACCGAGTCAGTGCCGAAAGACTACAAGCGCTATCTGGAAAATGTCTTCCGCAAGCACCTGCGCCTGCAGGGCACGCCGATTCATCTTGAGTTCAAGACCAGCGACAACCCCTACAAGGATCGTGTCAACAAGCTTACCGAAGGTCAGTCGGAGCGCCGTCGCCGTTTTGTCCAGAAGCACAAGAAGCGTGAACGCAAGTCTCGCTAACGGCCCTTGGTCAAGGGCCAAAGTTAGCACTGTCCTTATCGCGGCGGTGTTGTTGAGCTCGCTGGCCAATGCCGATGATCTGGGTTTCGACGACAATGTCGAAATTCCCACAGTCATTTCCGCCACGCGCCTGCAGCAATCCATTCTTGATACGCCAGCGTCGATCACCGTGATCGATCGCGCCATGATTCGTGCCCTCGGCGCGCGTGAGCTACCGGATATTCTGCGTTTGGTGCCGGGCATGGTGGTTGGTCGTGAATCCGGCTCCGAGGCCTTTGTCGGTTATCACGGCACATCAGCTGACGGTGCCCGCCGCATGCAGGTGCTGGTCGATGGCCGCTCGATTTACGAGGCGGCTTTGGCACGGGTGGACTGGATCGGCTTGCCGCTGGATGTCGAAGACATCGAGCGCATTGAAGTGGTGCGGGGCCCGAACTCGGCCACTTACGGCGCCAACAGCTTCTTTGGTGTGGTCAACATCATTACCCGCAGTGCGCAGGATGTGCCGAATGCCGAAGTGCTTGCGCGTGGCGGCGATGATCGCATCGGCGACGGTTTTGCGCGCTTGTCCTTGCACGGCCTAGGGGGGGATTGGTCATGGTCGGCGTTTCATCGCGAAGACAGCGGCTTCGATATTGATGCTCGCAACAAGAAGCCTTTTAAAGACGACAAAGCGGTCGACGGTATTTATGGCAAAGGCCAGTACGCCACGGCAAATGATGGCCAACTGATATTTTCTACAGGATTTTCGCGCATGGTGGCTGAGCAGGCCCGGCGTAACGATACCTCGATTTACCGCGAACT
>CALEYY010000320.1 GCA_937928295.1 uncultured Moraxellaceae bacterium | reverse complement strand
AATCATCGTGAAGTCCGCTTGCGCCTGTGTGTGCGCGCCGGTGATTGGTCGCGTTATCAGCAGTTGTATCAGCAGCTCCCCGTTGCTCTGCAAGACAGTCGGCCGTGGCGGTACTGGCAGGGCGTGGCGTATGCCGAGCAGGGCAAGGCGCATCCGGCGGATCAGCTTTTCAAGCATCTTGCACAGGATGATGATTACTACGGTTTGCTCTCGGCCGAGCGTATTGGCCAGAAGCCGCGCGCATCTGCAACGCCTGCGGTGATGACGGCGCGAGCCGATGCCGGGCGTCTGGCGGAACATGCCGGATTCCAGCGCGCTTTTGCCTTGCGTGCGCTAGGTCAGCGCTGGGAGGCGGTGAACGAGTTTAACTGGGCGGTGCGTAGCGCAGATCAGGCCTTGATTCTGGCGGCGGCCCAGGCCGCCAATAACATCGGCTGGTATGACCGCGCCATCTATGCGGCAGAGCAGATTTCAGGTGCGGATGCTACTCGCTTGCGCTATCTCACGCCGTATCGCGAAGTTGCTTTGGCGCTGAGCGAGGAGCGTGCGCTGGACTCGGCCTGGGTCTACGGCTTGATGCGGCAGGAGAGCCGGTTCGTGCCTAATGCCAGCTCGGGTGTGGGTGCTGGCGGATTGATGCAGCTCATGCCAACCACGGCACAATGGGTCAGCGACAAGCTTGGCGTGCCTTATCAGGCAGAGGCGGTGAATGACCCTGAGCAGAACATGCGCATGGGGACTTACTATCTCAGCCATGTACTCACAGAGCTGGGTCATCCGGTGCTGGCCACGGCCGGCTACAACGCCGGGCCGCGTCGGGCGCGCGAGTGGCAGAGTGATGTCGAGCTGGATGCCACGCGCTACATCGAGAGCATTCCCTTTGCCGAGACGCGTGATTACGCGAAGAAGGTCATGACCAATGCTGTGCATTACGCGCTGGCGCTGGGGCAGGGCGAAACCCGGCTCACGGCGCGCTTAGGTTTGATTCCGGCAAGGCCGGCCACTGTGATTGAAGGACCGTGACATGAGTCAGGTATTTCGTGTCTTTGCCTTTTCGCTGGCCATCATGACGGGCCTGATCGGTGTCGCGGTGTGGGCCAAGAAGGCCTACAGCGAGCCGGAGGTCAGCCTGCCGGTGCTGCGTCTCGGCGGCAATTTCGAGCTGCAGGATGACACCGGGACATCACGGCAGCTGACGGAGTGGCGCGGCAAGCGGGTGCTGCTCAGTTTCGGCTTCACGCACTGCCCGGATATCTGTCCGCTGACGCTGGCGCGCTACCGGGCGGTGTTGAAAGCGCTAGGCGAAGATGCTGCCCGGCTCCAGCCTATCCTCATCAGCGTTGATCCGGCGCGCGACAGCGGCAAGGTACTCGGCGACTATGTGCGTTACTTTGATCCGCGCATTGTCGGCCTCACTGGCAGCGTGTCCACCTTGACGGCCGTCGAGCGTCTCTATGGGGCGCAGGTCGTGCTTTCAGCGCCGGGTGAGCCTGTGTCGGTCAGCCACAGTGACTATATTTATCTGCTCGATGATCTCGGCCAGGTCCGCAAGTTGTTCGATCAGCAGGCGTCGGTAGCGGAGATCGTGCAGGATATCCGTGCATTGCAGCGTGAGGCAGATGCGCGCTGACTGACGGCGCACTGATTTACGGTGCAAGAGTTCTTGGCGCGAGTTCGCCATCATGGAGTTGTCATGACAGTTTGTTTCAATCTCAGCATCAGTCGCGCGATGTCTGTTCGCGCGGCAGGGTATGCCGGCGCGCTGGCGTTGGCGTTCAGCATGAATGCTTCGGCAGCCGTAACGGCCGAGCAGGCCTGGATTCGCGAGGTGCCACCGCAGAGTGAGGTGGCGGCGGCGTTTGTCGAGCTGAGCAATCTAGGTAAGAAGACCGAGCGTATCGTGGCCATGTCCAGCCCGCTGGCAGCGCGTGTGGAGTGGCACGACATGCGCCATGAAAACGGCCGCATGGAGATGTCGCAGCGCTTGAAACCGGAGCTGCCCGCCGGCAGCCGCACAAGCCTGGCGCCGATGGCCAGTCACCTCATGTTGTTCGGTTTGAAGCAGCCATTGCGTGTGGGCATGTCGGTGCCATTGACGCTGACATTGGCGTCGGGTCAGAAAGTTCGCGTGAACGCAGAGGTCCGTGCTGGCCTTTGAGGCTTGGCTGGGCACTTGCTGAGTTGTCAGCTCGCTGAATTATTGCCATCAATTATCGCCTTTGTGGCGCCAGGATCTTGTCATGGCTTTGCTGCTGTTGCGTCCAGTATCCCTTGTTATGGCCTTGAGTGTGATCACGCTGGCAGCTTGCCAGCCGGCCGGCTCTGCCCCGGCGGCAGGGGCTAAAAAGAAGCCGCCGGCAAGTGTTGAGGTCATGCCGGTGCGTACTGGCGAATGGCAGTCGAGCTTTGCCACGCTCGGGACATTGCGGGCGAACGAGTCGCTGGCCTTGCGCCCGGAAGTAGCTGGGCGAGTCACGGCACTCGGCTTTCAGGAAGGTGCATCGGTGCGGCGCGGCCAGCTCATGGTGCAGCTCGATGATTCGGCCGCGCGTGCCGAGCTGAGTCAGGCCCAGGCCAATCGCAAGCT
>CALEYY010000319.1 GCA_937928295.1 uncultured Moraxellaceae bacterium | reverse complement strand
GAGCAGGCGTGCCTTGTTCTGATCAACATCGAGCTTGATCGAGCGCACCTGCTCGTCCCAGTTCAGCTGGGTGTCGCGCACGAGCTTGCTCTGCCGCACGATGTCACGCACTTCGTGAGCAATGCGACGCACCTCGCCGGCATCCGGCCCGACCACGCGGAACTGCACCGGGAAGCCGACCGGCGGGCCGAACTCCAGGCGCAGCACACGCCCGCGCACGGCCGGGAACACCTGATCGGCATTGAACAGATCCAGCAGGCGTTTGCGCACCACTTCACGCGCCTTCAGATTGCCGGTCTTGATGACGAACTGGGCATAGCCCGGATTCGGCAGCTCCGGCTGCAGCGAAATATAGAATCGCGGCGAGCCGAGGCCGGTATAGGCCGTGAAAAACTCGATGTCCTTGTCTTTGGCAAGAATCGCCTCCAGTCGTTTGACCTCGGTCTGCGTGGACTGGAACGACGCACCTTCCTTAAGACGCAGCTCGACCAGCAATTCCGGGCGCGAGGCTGTCGGGAAGAACTGCTGCTGCACCAGTTTCATGCCCAGCACCGAGACCACGAATAACCCCACCGTGGCCAGCAGCACGCGCTTGCGGTTGAGCACGCAGTAATCGACCAACTGGCGCAGCTTGCGATACACCGGCTTGTCGTAGGGGTCGTGATGCGCCTTCTCGGCGAGATCTTTCGGCAACAGCAGCACGCCCAGATAAGGCGTGAACACCACCGCCACGAACCACGACACCATGAGCGCGATGCCGACAATCCAGAAGATGCCGCCGGCATATTCGCCCGAGGTCGATTTGGCGAAGCCCACCGGCATGAAGCCGGCGATGGTCACCAGCGTGCCGGTCAGCATCGGGAAGGCGGTGGAGCTGTAGGCGAAGGTCGCGGCTTTCACGCGATCCCAGCCCTGCTCCATTTTCACCACCATCATTTCCACGGCGATGATGGCGTCGTCCACCAGCAGCCCGAGCGCAATGATCAGCGCACCCAGCGTGATGCGATCGAGGTGCCAGCCAAACGCCTGCATGATGACCGCGACGATGCCCAGCACCAGCGGTACCGACAACGCCACCACAATGCCGGTACGCCAGCCCAGAAACAGGAAGGACACCGCCAGCACGATGACCAGCGCCTCCAGGAAGGATTTCTCGAATTCCCAGACCGAGTCGCCGGCAACCTTGGGCTGATCCGCGTACTTGTCGATCTCGATGCCGGCCGGTAGGTCGGCACGAATCTTCGCCAGCTCGGCATCCAGATCCGCACCCAGCGTGAGGATGTTGGCATTGGGCGACATGGTGACGCCGATGGCCAGCACCGGGTGGCCGTTGTGGCGAATGGTGAACGACGGCGGATCTTCATAGCCGCTGTAGACCTTGGCGATGTCGCCGAGGCGAATCAGGTTGCCGCCGGCCTCGATGCTCACCGCCGCAATGTCTTTCACCGAATGCAGGCTGCCGTCGATGCGGGTGAACAGGCGGTCGCTGCCGGTATCGACAAAGCCCGACGGCTTCACCTGATTCTGCTGCGCGATGGCCTCGAACACGGCCTGCGCCGGCAATCCCAGCGCAGCCAGCCGGCGGCTCGACAATTCGACATAAATCTTCTCGGCCTGCTTGCCAAGAATATTGACCTTGTTGGTATTCGGCACCGTCTGCAGGCGGCGCTTGATCTGCTCAGCAAACTCCTGCAGCTCGGCCTGCGTCACGCCATCGCCACGCAGCGCGTAAAGCGTGGCGTACACATCGGTGTATTCATCGTTGAAGAACGGGCCACGCACGCCGGCGGGAAAGTCGCCACGGGCATCGCCGATCTTCTTGCGCGCCTGATACCACAGCTCCTTCAGCTCGGCCCCGGAATTGCGGCCATTGATGGTCAGCGTCATGCCGCCATAACCCTGGCGCGCAAAGCTCTGCACATAGTTCAGGCCGGGCAGCTCCTGCACCGCGCGCTCCATGCGATTGAGCACCTGATCCTGCACTTCCTGCGCCGTCGCGCCCGGCCAGACCACCACGGCAGTCATCGCCGGCACATTGAAATTCGGGTCTTCGAGGCGGCCGAGCTGGCGGAACGAGAACACCCCCGCCAGCAGCGAGGCCACCATCAGGAAAATCACCATCGCACGATGATTTACCGCCCATTCGGAGAGGTTGAAGCCCTTCATGAACGCTCTCCAACACCTCTGAGATTGCTCTTGAGATCAGCACCGAGATCCAGTCCGGCACCGCTGCGCTCGACGGCACGCACCGGCATCTTCGCATCCAGCTTCTGGGCACCGGCAATCACCACCTGCATGCCATCCTGCAGGCCGGTCACCGTCACCGTGTCATTCTGGTAAGACAGCACGCGCACGGCCTGACGCTGCAAGCGCGACTGCTTCGCCGGCACCACCCAGACCGTGGTCTGACCCTGCGCTTGCATCAGTGCCGACGCCGGCAAGCGGATCGCACTACCTGCAGAAGACTCACCGGCAACATGGCTGACCGAGGGCCCGGCAAAAGTGACCTGCGCCGTCATGCCGAGGCGAAGTTGGGCGCGATCTTCCGGCGATACATCGCGCAGGCTGAAGCGGGCACGATAGGTGCGCAGCGGCTGGCTCGCCGACGGAGCCACCTCACGCAGCGTCACCGCAAAATGCCCCGATGGCGTGCCCCAGACTTCGGCTTGCGCCTGCTGCTTTGACAAGCCGGCGACCAGCGCCTCGGGAATATCGGCCGAAATTTCGAATTCGCCCTGACGCGCCATCGCAACGATGGGCAGGCCCTCGCCCACAACCTGCCCGGCTTCGGCGCGGATGGCCGTCACCACGCCATCGTAAGGCGCGACCAAGGTGGCATAACGAGCACGGTTGCGCGCCAGCTGAACCTGCCGGCCGGCCTGCAAGGCACGCGCCTTGGCGGCATCGGCGCGGGCTTTCTGGCGCTCGTTGTCGGCCACGCTGACGGCGCCATCGGCGACCAGCGCCGCGAAGCGCTGCTGATCGAGGCCAGCCTGATCGGCATCGACCTTGGCCGCTGCCGCCTGATCTTCGGCTGCCGACAGCGCCAACGCGTAATCACTGGCATCCAGCTGCAACAGGGTCTGACCCTTGCGTACCACCTGACCCACCTCGACCAGCCGTTTGCCGATGCGCCCACCAGCTTGGAAGCCAATCTCGGTGGCATACCGGGCCGACACCACGCCGGGCACGCTGCGCGTATCCGACACCGCCTGGCTGTGTACCGTCATGACCAAAACCGGATGCGTCGGTGCCGGCGGCGCTGCCTCGGTGGAGCAGCCGCTCAAAAATGCCACCGTGAAGGCGCTGGCGGCAAAAACGGTCAGGGAACGCTGGCGGGCAAGAATGAAAGTCATGACTGGGTACTCGTCTGGATGGCGGGTGCGGCAGCAGCAGGTGTGGCTATTGCGGGCGTGGCCGATGCAGCAGGCTGCTGCCAGCTGCCGCCCAGCGCCTTGTGCAGCTGGATGGTATTGAGCGCGCGCTGGGCTTCGCTCTCGACCAGCGCCTGGTCGGCAGCCAGCGCCGCGCGTTGCAGCGTCTGCAACTGCAGCAGATCAATCTGACCCGCGCGATACAGGCTCTCGCCGTGGCCCAGCGCCTTGTGACGCGCCGTCGCGACGGCAGTCAGCAGGCCGGTACGGCGACGCTCATCGCTCAAGGCCGCCAGGCTGACCTCGACCTCTTCGACGGCGGTCAAAATCAGCTTCTCGTAGTTGATCAGCGCCTGCTGCTCTCGTGCGGTCTGCGCATCGATGCCGGCACGCACGCGACCATTGAACAGCGGCGCACTGAAGGCCAGCGCCACATTCGAGTAACGCACCGGGGCCAGCGCAATGCTGTTCAGCGTCAAATCCTGTCCACCAAACACGGCATTGAGAAAGAATTTCGGCAGATAGTTCAGGCGCGCCTCCTTGAGACGATCACTTTCCGCCGCCAGCTGCTGCTCGGCGGCGCGCAGATCCGGTCGACGCGCCAGCAGCTCAACCGGCTGGCCGGGAGCCACCGGCCCCGGATCAGGCCATGCACCCAGCGTCGTCGTTGTTGGCGGCACTAGGCCTGCCTGACTCGGATCCTGCCCCATGAGCACCGCCAGCCGCGCCTGCGTGGCCACCACCAGCGTCTGCAACTGCGGCTGCAACGCTTCGGTATT
>CALEYY010000318.1 GCA_937928295.1 uncultured Moraxellaceae bacterium | reverse complement strand
GACTTGACATAGCAGGTCGGCCAGCTCCTCTTGCAGCGGTACACGATACAGATTCGAGGTATGCACCAGTGTGGCGGCCTGATCGGCGATGGCTGCAGCCACGACCGGATTGGCGTGACCAAGACCGCAGACGGCGATGCCGGCGGTGGTGTCGAGGTAGCGCTTGCCGTCGGTGTCCCAGAGCCAGATGCCTTCGCCGCGCACGAAAGCGACCGGTTGCCGGGCATAGGTCGGCATCAGGGCGGGCGTGACGGTGGGGAGGCTGGACGTGCTCATGACGAATCTCGAAAAAGGTCTGCAAGCTAATAAGGCAATCGCGGAGTGTAGCGCGGGCGCTCTTGCACGCCAACAACGAGCGCAAATCTGCTAGGCTATACGGCATCTTTAACTGATTATTTCGAGAGCACCATGGACATCGAAACCCTCATCAAGAAACAAATCGCCGACAACAGCGTCATCCTTTACATGAAGGGCACGCCGCAGTTCCCGCAGTGCGGCTTTTCCGCTCGCACCGTGGAAGCGCTGACGCAGGTCGGCGAGCCGTTTGCCTATGTCAACATTCTGGAAAACCCCGAAATTCGCAGCACGCTGCCGCGCATTGCCAACTGGCCGACCTTCCCTCAGCTCTGGGTTAAGGGTGAGCTGATCGGCGGCTGCGACATCGTGATGGACATGGTGCAGAAGGGCGAACTGGCTCCGTTGATCAAAGAAGCAGTGGTGAAAGCGGAATAATCCGCATGATAGCCCCGGAGGTTTCCATGTTGCCTGTTGTCATGATGGCGCTGTTGTTCCTCGCCGTGCTGGTGGTGATTCTCAGCGTCAAGCAAGTACCGCAAGGCTACGAATGGACCGTGGAGCGCTTCGGGCGCTATACCCACACGCTGGGCCCTGGTTTGCACTTCATCATGCCGTTCTTCGATCAGGTGGGTCGCAAGCTCAGCGTCATGGAGCAGGTGCTGGACATTCCGGCGCAGGAAGTGATCTCGCGTGACAACGCCATGGTGCGTATCGACGCGGTCTGTTTTTATCAGGTTATCGACACCGCGCGTGCTGCCTATGAAGTGCAGGGCCTGGGCTACGCCATCCAGAATCTGGCGATGACCAATATGCGTACCGTCATCGGCTCGCTGGATCTGGACGAAATGCTGTCGCAGCGTGACCAGATCAATGGCCGCCTGCTGGCTGCGATTGACCAGGCCACCAGTCCGTGGGGCATCAAGATCACGCGTGTCGAGATCAAGGACATCACACCGCCGACCGATCTGGTCGAGGCTATGGCCTCGCAGATGAAGGCCGAGCGCATGAAGCGTGCCTCGATTCTTGAGGCCGAGGGTCGCCGTCAGGCTGAAATTCTCACCGCTGAAGGCGAGAAGGCCGGGCAGATTCTGAAGGCGGAAGGTACGCGTCAGGCGGCGTTCTTGCAGGCGGAAGCGCGTGAGCGTCAGGCGCAGGCAGAAGCCAATGCCACTGCCGTGGTATCCGATGCTATCGGCAATGGCAACTTGCAGGCGATCAACTACTTCATCGCGCAGAAATATGTCGAGGCCTTTGGCCAGCTCGCCGCATCCAATAATGCCAAGGTCATCATGATGCCGATCGAAGCCACGCAGCTGGTCGGCAGCGTCGCCGGCATCGGCGAGCTCATGAAGGCCATTCAGGGCGGCAACGACGCCGTCACGAAGCGCTGATCATGACTGCCGCGCTGTGGTGGATCGTGGCGCTGGCACTGGGTGGTCTGGAGCTGCTCAGTGGCACTTTCTATTTGCTGATGCTCGCGCTTGCGGCCGCTGTCACCGCGATTTCCGCTTGGCTTGGACTGGCGGATGGCGTCGCCCAAGGTGCCTTGTTCTCGCTGCTGGCGCTTTTGCTCTGTGTGCTCTGGTCCCGACGCCGGCCTGCGGTGTTGCAGTCGCAGGCCAGTGGCATCAATCAGGGCAATGCACGCTGGCTCGGCCGCGAGCTGATCTTGCCCGATGGCATCGTGCAGGGTCATGCGCGCGTGCAGCTCGACGACAGTCATTGGACGGTGCGCGGCCCCGACTGTGCGCCTGGCAGTCATGCCGTGATCAGCGCTGTTGAAGGCAATGTGCTTGTGGTCACACTGAAGGATTGAAAAACGCCGCAACGCCAAGCATGCTTGCGGCACTTGATTTGCAACCCCACCTCACTCATCAATCAGGAGATGCCTCATGGCCGTTCTCGTTGGCAAGCCCGCCCCAGACTTCACCGTACCTGCCGTCCTCGCCGATGGCACCATTGTTGAAAACTACAGCTTCAGTGCTGCCACCAAAGGCAAGTACGCGCTGGTGTTTTTCTACCCGCTGGACTTCACCTTTGTCTGCCCGTCTGAGCTGATCGCCCTCGATCATCGCATCCCGGATTTTGTTGCGCGCAATGTGGAAGTGGTTGGCGTGTCGATCGACTCGCATTTCACCCACAACGCCTGGCGCAACACGGCCGTCAACGACGGTGGCATCGGCCAGGTCAAGTACACCTTGGCGGCAGACATCACCCACGAAATCGCCAAGAACTACGATGTTGAGTCCGCTGGCGGCGTGGCTTTCCGTGGTGCCTTCCTGATCGACACCGATGGCGTCGTGCGTTCGCAGATCGTCAACGACCTGCCGCTCGGCCGCAGCATGGACGAAATCCTCCGTCTGTTCGACGCTCTGCAATTCCATACTGAGCACGGTGAAGTTTGCCCGGCCAACTGGAAGAAAGGCGACAAGGGTATGGATGCATCGCCGGAAGGCGTGGCCAAGTACCTGTCTGAGAATGCAGACAAGCTCTGAGTCCGGGCTTCCTATAGCCTGAGTTGAAAGCAGAAGACCTCGTTTCGCCGGCTACGGATGCCGCTGAAACGAGGTCTTCTGCTTTCACGGCCAGCGAACCGGTGCCGGAATTCGGCACTGCTCTGAATTCGAGAGCCCCCTGTGCCTGCCCCCTGAAATGGTGCAAAGTCTGGGAGAAGATGTCCCTGTGGCCGGGGGATCCTTTTAGCGGGCATCTTAGCCCGCAAAAAGCATCACCCGGCCGCAGGAGCCACCCTCTGAAATGTGCACCATTACATGGCACACCCCTTGCTACATCCCATGAGTAACCAGGACGGAATGCCATGAGTGTGATTGCAACCCCTTTCGATGAGATGTACGCCGGCAACGGCAAAGTACGCCCGCACTACCGACACTATGGCGACTGGCTGGCCCAGCGCCCGGCCGAAGAGATGGCGCAGAAGCGTCAGGAAGCGGATCTGCTGTTTCGCCGCGTCGGCATCACCTTCGCTGTTTACGGCGACGAAGCCGGCGCCGAGCGCCTGATTCCCTTCGACACGATTCCGCGCATGATTCCTGCCTCGGAATGGAGCGTTCTTGAGCGTGGCCTGCGCCAGCGTGCCCTCGCATTGAACCTGTTTCTGCACGATATCTATCATGAGCGGAAAATTCTCAAGGCCGGCGTGATTCCCACCGACATCATCCTGAAGAATGCCGATTACCAGCAGGCCATGATTGATGTGACGCTGCCGAATCAGGTCTATGCGCACATTGCCGGCATCGACTTGGTGCGTGGCGATGACGGCACCTACTATGTGCTGGAAGACAATCTGCGCACGCCCAGCGGCGTGTCGTACATGCTCGAAAATCGCAAGATGATGATGCGCCTGTTCCCCGAGCTGTTTGCCACGCATGCGGTGGCGCCGGTCGATCATTATCCGACGCTGTTGCTGGAGACCTTGCAGGCCGCCGCACCGGCCGGGGCCAACAGCCCGACGGTGGTGGTGCTGACGCCGGGCCGCTACAACTCGGCCTATTTCGAGCACGCTTTCCTGGCGCAGCAAATGGGCGTGGAGCTGGTCGAAGGCCCGGATCTGTTCGTGCGCGATGGCAGATCGGA
>CALEYY010000317.1 GCA_937928295.1 uncultured Moraxellaceae bacterium | reverse complement strand
CGAAGAGGTTGCGCAGCAAACTCTGCACGAAGAGGAGTTCACGAGGCATCTTGAAGCGTGTGACCTGCTGCTTGAGGTAGCTGCGCGGCTGATTGGGCTGTCGTCGACTGCGAGGTTATAAGTCGAAATGATCGGGGCGGCATTCCAAACCAGCGCCGACAGGCACGGTTGAAGGTGCTTTGCTCTGCATAGCCCAGCAGACCAGTAATTTGGGCCAGGGACAGCCGTTTTTGGGCCAGATATCGCGCAGCCAGCACGCGCCGCTCGCGGTCCAGCAAGTCTTCAAAATGCCCCTGACCCTCAGCCACTAGGGTGCGCTGGAGGGTTCGTTTGTGTAGGCAAAAGTGCTCAGCTACCGTCTCGATTCTGCATTGGCCGGTCGGCAGAAGTCGCTTGATGAGTTGAGCCACGCGTTCGGAGAGCAGGCCAGCATCGATGCTTAATTGCGATTCTAGGTAGTTTTTGGCCAGTCGATTTACCTCCGGATCGGCATCTCTGATTTTCTGACCCAGAAACTCCAAGGGAAGCACCATGCCGCAAAATGGCTGGTTGAAATACACCGGGCAGCCGAAGAAGTCGCGGTATGTTTTCTCGTCAGATAACGGTTCATGTGGCAGGTGTGCTGATAACGGTCGTATCGCAGAGCCGCCCAGCAAGCGGAGGATATGCAGCCCAATGCCCATCCCGTTTTCTTTGATTTGTGCGGCCTGATGCAGGCTGGGCTCGATAATATCCAGCATCAAAGGCACTGACCGGTGATCTGGCTGCCCCACACTGAGGTGAAGCGCCGGGCTGTGACTCTGCAGGTATCGCGTGAGAGCAAGCAGTGCAGAGCTGATTGAGTCGGCATTGCGAATGAGCACGGCGATCGGCCCCAGAATGTCTGCACCTTGCCGTTTTGCCAGACGCAAGCCGAAGTCCGGGCAGTTCAGCACCTGAGCGCTCAGCTCATGCAGGGCAGCCACGCTGCGGATCGGCACAAACGCATCTTCCGATGACGCCATCTCGACTGAAATTCGAAAGCGGCTCAGTAGTTGCCCAGCGTCACCTCCGAGTGACAGTGTCAGCTCCTCATACCCTCGCAGCGCGGTACTTCGCACGAGCGCTTCCATGTGAGCGGCCTCTAGGTTTAGTCATCAAATGATAATTAAAAGTCACTAAAAAGCAATTTTTTGTCGGAGGTGCCTGTCTACAGTGATTCCTTAAGGCAAGGATCAAGTCGTGAGTCTGGTCCCGCGCTTTTTCAACATCACTCTCTGCTGTGGAGCCTAGGTATGCTTTTGACTCATTTGCCGTTCAGCATCCAGACACAATTCTTTCGCCGGCGGATGCATGGCTTGAAGCTGCTGATCAAGGTGCTGGCGCCTTTCACGAACAGGCCCGAGGTGTTTGTGGGCCCGGGCTCTTCCTTGCTGCTTTGTGATGCGATTGCCAGCACGGGTGTGAAAAATCTGCTGTTGGTGACCGATGAGGTACTGGTTCGCATCGGTCTGATCACGCCCTTGCAGCAGCGGCTGAGTCAGCAAGGCGTGAGCGTGAGTGTGTATGACGGCGTATTGCCCGACCCTGCTGTGGAGCAGATTGAGCTCGGGCTCATGCAGCTCCAGCGCGATGGCTGTACTGCGGTGCTGGCGGTCGGTGGCGGCTCATCGATTGATGCTGCCAAGATGATCGCGGCCCGTGCCACGAATCAGCGCAGCATCGAGAGCATGATGGGAATTCTGAAGGTCAGGCAGACCCCGTTGCCGGTTTTTGCGTTACCCACCACCGCTGGGACAGGTTCCGAGGTGTCGATCGGTGCCGTGGTGTCTGACCCGGTGAACAAGCGCAAGATGCCCGTGATTGATCTGAAGCTGATGCCTCAGCTGGTGGCGCTGGACGGCAGCCTGATGACCGGCCTGCCGCCGGCCGTGACCGCAGCTACGGCCATGGATGCGCTGACGCATGCGGTCGAGGCCTATCTGTCGGCCATCGCGACGCCGGAGAGTGACCAGGCTGCGCTGGAGGCGGTGACGCTGATCATGAAGCACTTGCCGCGCGTGATGACGGACGGGAACGATGTGACATCACGGCAGCACATGGCCTGGGCGGCCTATCGCGCCGGGATCGCACTGAGTGGCGCCGGACTGGGGTATGTGCATGCCATCGCTCATACCTTTGGCGGCCATTACCATGTGCCTCATGGCATGGCCAATGCCATCGTGCTGCCGCATGTGCTCGAATATTCCAAGCCGGCTTGCATCGAGCGTCTGGCTGAGCTGGCGCGTGCCAGCGGCCTAGACGCTGGTGAGCATGACTCCGCGCTGGCGGACAAGTTCATCGCACACATCCGCAAGCTAAAGCGTAACTTCAACATCCCCGAGCAACTGCCGGCACTGCAGCAGGCCGATTTCCCAGCCATCATCACAGCCGCTCTGGAAGAGGCGCACAGCACGTATGCCGTGCCGCGCTACATGGATGCACGAGGCTGTGAGGCGATATTGAACGGGATGCTGGCCTATCACCGCTAATCTGCGGATGTGGCGCAACCTGCTCGTATGTCGCTGCAGCGGGCTGGCTCGCCGGAGTGTTGTTTGAAGTCAAATGCTGACCGGAAGCGAAAGCTCATCCGGTCACGCCCGAATTCGCCATCGAGCGCGGTGAGCTGCTCATCCGCGCTGAAGAAGCCGCTTTCAGCCATCGGCTGAACCAGGCCACCACGGCATCAACGGGATGGGTGGTATCCAGCTGGCCCGGCCAGGGATCGGCGCCGGGTGCGCCGTAGCCCTGTGCCACGGAAACTGCAATAGCACCCAGCGAGTGGCCGGCAAGATCGAGACGCTCCAGATCCAACAAGCCGTGCTCTGGATGAAGGCTGTGGTCTCTGTGGCAAAGGAAGCTGCGCAACGCGGATTATTGGGCGCAACATGCATGGGTTACGATCTGAAGAAATCAATGGCATCGACCAAGCCCAGCCAGAAAACACTGGGGGGGTATTGGTGCCAGCGCCGCCAGTCGGCTTCAGAAAAGTCGGAGCGACCCTGACCGCGCTGGTCGAAGGTCATTACCTGATAGCCAGCACGGATGCGTGCCTGTGCAGATCACCAGTAAGATGGCTCATGGGCCTGAATGGCACCGTTGTTGATGCCGATGCCGGGCAGCTTGCTCGGGCGTTCCTGGGTCGCCAGATCTTGCCGGTGAGCCGTGCGCAATCCCGATCGTAGAACACGATCGGTGTCACGACTGCTTCATTCTCGTAGAAACTGATGCCATCGATGCCTGGCGAATCCGGAAAGCGATATGGGTCACGGACCGCAGGCCCGGTATCGCTCCCTGTGCATCATCACGCTAGGCATA
>CALEYY010000316.1 GCA_937928295.1 uncultured Moraxellaceae bacterium | reverse complement strand
TCATCGAAAAGAAGCTCTACCCGAACATCGACTTCTATTCGGGCATCACGCTGAAGGCGATGGGCTTCCCGACCTCCATGTTCACGGTGCTCTTCGCGCTCGCCCGCACGGTCGGCTGGATCGCGCAGTGGAAGGAAATGATCGAGGACCCGACGCAGAAGATCGGCCGTCCGCGCCAGCTCTATACGGGCGCGGCTCCCCGCGACTATGCGCCGGTCAGCAAGCGCTGATCTTCAGCACTTGCTGCCATGAAAAAAGCCGCCTGTTCGCAAGAACAGGCGGCTTTTTCATGACTGAAGAAATGACCGGGGGACGATCCATGAGAACAGCACAAGCCGGTATCCTGGCCGAAATTCCCGGCCATGCGCTTTATGTCAGCTATCAACTGTCGGCGGCGGTGGCCGAGCTGCCGGCGGCATTGCGCATCTTGCAGGCACATGTTGATGGTGATCGCTGCGTAGCCGGCTTGGGCGCATCATTCGTGCATGCCTTGAACGCCAGCATTCCCGGCTTGCGTGATGGTTTTGACATCGCAGGCTCGCTGGTGGCTTTGCCGCAGCAGCCGATTGCGCTCTGGCTCTGGCTGCGTGGCGAAGACCGGGGCGACTTGCTGCTGGCCGAGCGAGCCTGGACGCAGCGTTTGCAGCCTGCGTTTGTGCGGCATCAGCGGGTTGAAGCGTTCCGTCACGGTGATGGTCGCGATCTGACCGGCTACAAGGACGGCACGGAAAATCCGGTGGATGAGCTGGCTGTTGCCGCCGCCTGTGTTTCATCGGCCAATATCGATCTGGAAGGCTCAAGCTTTGCCGCCATCCAACAATGGCTGCATCAGTTCGAGCGTTTCGATGCGATGAGCCCGGAGGCGCAGGATCATGCCATCGGACGGCGGCGTAGCGATGATGTGGAGCTGGAGGATGCGCCTGAGTCGGCCCATGTGAAGCGCACCGCGCAAGAGGATTTCGAGCCGGAAGCCTTTGTGCTTCGCCGCTCCATGCCCTGGTCAGCGGGCAATCGCGCAGGCTTGATGTTTGTGGCGTTCGGCCATTCGTTTCAGGCCTTCGAGGCCCAGCTCACGCGCATGTCGGGAGCTGAAGACGGCGTGCTCGATGCCTTGTTTCAGTTCAGCCAGCCTGTCACCAGTCATTATGTCTGGTGCCCACCCATGTTGGATGGGCACCTCGACCTGAGCTTGCTCTTGTAGCTTACAGCGCCACAAAGTCGACCTTCTCGCGCACAGCGCAATCCGGGCAGGGCCAGTTGTCCGGGATTTTCGTCCACAGCGTGCCGGCCGGGAAACCTTCCTTCGCACAGCCCTTGCTCTCGTCATAGATGTAGCCGCAATCCGAGCACTTGAAGCGCGCGTGACCGTCGGTCTGCAGGTGCGCTGGGGCACCCTCGGGGATTGGCGACATCTGCGCCGGATTTTCCAGTCGGGCACGGTTCAGCGCCGAATTCAGGATCTGCTCACGCTTGGATGGCAGGATGTTGGCCTTGCTCAGGTCACCCTTGTAATGCTTGGCCACCAACGGGTCCATCTGACGGAACCACAGCGCCGGAATATAAGCTGGGATCAGCATGGAGGCGTAGCCGGCTGGCAGCTGCGGGCTTTCCTCGAAGTGGCGCAGGGCCTGGAAGCTGCGCGTCGGGTGGGCATGGTGGTCGCTGTGTCGTTGCAGCTGGTACAGCACCAGATTGGTGACGATGTGGTTGCTGTTCCAGGAATGCTCGGGCATGCAGCGCACAAAGCGACCGTCCGGGCCTTTCTGACGCAGCAGACCGTAGTGCTCGATGTAGTTGATCACTTCCAGCAGCGCGGCGCCGTAGAACGCTTGCAGCAGCAGGAAGGGCAGTGCGCCCCAGCCCAGCACGGCGGTGATGGCGCCAAAGAACACGACCGTCATCGCCCAAGCCTGAAGATTGTCGTTGTCTAGCGACCAAACGCCTTTGCCGAGACGATTCAGGCGTTCACCCTCGATCTTCCAAGCGGACAACACGCTGCCGATCATCGTGCGCGGCAGGAAGGCCCAGAAGGTTTCGCCCATTTTCGAGCTGGCCGGATCGTCTGGCGTGGCGACATTCTTGTGATGACCACGCACATGCTCGGCGTAGAAGTGACCGTAGGCCACCGGCGCCAGCGTGACCTTGGCCATCCAGCGACCGAACCCGTCTCGTTTGTGTGACAGCTCGTGGGCGGTATTGATGGCGATGCCATTGATAGCGCCAACGGAGCACACCATACCGATAAATTCGAAGACGCTGAGGTCATGATGCACCGCGATCCACGCGCCCCAGATGGTCAGCACAAACTGCGACGGGATGTAGGCATAAACGACATAGCGGTAGTAGCTGTCGGACTCGAGCTGAGCCACGGCCGATTCCGGCGGGTTGCTGGCATCGGAGCCGATGATGCGATCCATGAGCGGGATCAGGCCGTAGACCAGAATCGGGCCGCCCCAGAGGGCAATGCTAACGCCGGTCAGTTCGTAGAGCCCGAGTATCAGCAGGCCGAGGACGGGTAGCAGCGGGCTTAGTAGCCAGAGATAGCGTTTGCTGTCTACCCAGGGGGTAGTGAGTGTGGCGGTTGTCATGGCGGGCCTCTCCTGAGACAGTTTTATTTCAATTTCAGACAAAAAGCGTTGTTTGCGCTGTGACCGTATCATTGTTCAATGTTAAGGTTGTTGTCTGGCATTAAAAGCCGCTTTTATCTCTCGAAACGCCGGAACACGACCAAATGCAGGACTTTCTGAGCATTATCTTTGACGATTTGCATCTCACGGATGCCCAGTACTTCTTTGTTTCGGCCTCCGATGACTGGGCATTTGGCGTGAATCTGCCTAATCGTTCAATTTTTCATGCGGTCTTGCAAGGGGAGGTGATCATTGAGGTTGGCGACGAACGGCACCACTTGTTCGCCGGGGATTTGATGATTGTGCCGACCGGCAGCCCGCACCGCATTTATACTTTGGCCGGGGCGGCAAATACCGTCGTGGATATCAGCGGCGAGTTCGGTCAGCCGCGAGAAACACCCATCACGCTGGGCAATGGGCCGTTATCAGCCTACATCCTGACAGCAGGCTGTCGGTTTGATGCCGAGCTGGGGCAGCCGTTGATGTCGGCACTACCGGCGGCCATTCCCATCCTCGGGGTGCAAAAAAGTACGCCAGAGTGGCTGCGTATCGGCATCGAGTTTCTCTTTCTGGAGACGCGAGAGCGGCGGCCGGGGCATCAGAGCATCTTGAACCGACTCGGCGACATTTGGTTTGTGGAGATTTTGCGCACTTATATCGAGAATTTGCCCGAAGGCAACGACTCCTGGCTGCGCGCACTGAAAGACCCCGCGCTGGCGCTGGTGCTAAGTGCCATTCACAAGCATCCCGGCAAAGCCTGGACGGTGCCGGTGCTGGCAGAGATGGCCTGCCTGTCGCGCTCGGCCTTTGCCGATCGCTTCCAGAAAATCATGGGCAAGCCGCCACTGACTTATGTCAGCGAGCATCGCATGCGTGTGGCGGCCTGGCAGCTGCGTCATACCGCACAGCCCATCTGCCATATTGGCGATGCTGTTGGCTATGCCTCGGAAACAGCTTTCGGTCAGGCATTCAAGCGCAGTTACGGCCTGGCACCGGGGCGTTATCGTGAGCAAATCCGCATGGAATCAGCCGTCAGCGCCGATTAGCGCTCGCCACGGCAAGTAAACTTTTGGTATAAGAATCGTCTGCTTGACGCATCAGTCAGCCCCCACTAAAACAACAGCAAGGTAGCCCTCTGATGAGCCGATACGCCTCTCGATCAACATTGCTTCACTGTTTCATGCTCTGGGCCGAAACCAGCCCCAATACCGTCTACATGACTCAGCCTTTGGCCGATGGCAAAACGCTGGAGGTTACTTGGGGCGAAGCCGCCAATCAGGTCACGCGCGTTGCCAACTACCTCAAGTCCTTGAATTTCCCCGCCGGCAGCAGCATCGGCCTGCTGGGTCGCAACAGCGCGCACTGGATTCTCGCCGACCTGTCGGTATGGATGGCCGGCCATGTCACCGTCCCGCTGTATCCCACACTGAATGCCGAGTCTGCCGAATACATTCTTGAGCACTCCGAATGCAAGCTGCTGTTCCTCGGCAAGCTCGACGGCAAGGCCGACGGCTGGAATGACATCAAGACTATCCTGCCGGACAGCCTGCCGCTGATTAGCTTGCCCATGTCGCCACGGGGCGATGTGACGCAATGGACGGATCTGGTCGCTCAATACGAGCCGCTGGCAGAAATTACGCTGCCTGACACCAGCGCCATGGCCACGATTGTCTATACCTCCGGCAGCACGGGCCGCCCCAAGGGCGTGATGCACAGCTTCGGCACCATGTGTACGGTCGCCGGCGGCCTGCGCGACACCTACAAGATCAACCGCGACGACCGCATGCTGTCTTACCTGCCGCTGGCGCATGTGGCCGAGCGCGCCGTGGTCGAAACCGCATCGCTGTATTTCGGCTTCAAGATCTACTTTGCCGATAACCTCGCGACCTTCCAGCAAGATTTGCAACGCGCCCAACCGACGATTTTCTTCTCGGTGCCGCGTCTGTGGACCAAGTTCTACTTGGCCATCAATGAAAAGCTGCCACCGGCCAAGCAGCGCATCCTGTTCAATATCCCCATCCTGTCGAGCATCGTGAAGCGCAAGATTCTGACGCAGCTGGGCCTGGACAAGGTGCGTCTGGCGATTACCGCCTCGGCTCCGTTGCCGCCAAACATTCTGCAGTGGTATCGCAACATTGGTCTGGACCTGCTGGATGTTTACGGCATGACCGAGAACTATGGCTACTCGCACGGCTCACGGCCGGGCGAAGTGCGTGTCGGCTATGTTGGCCATGCCAATCCTGGCGTTCAGCATCGCATTGCCGACACCGGTGAAGTGCAGGTGAAGAGCCCTGGCCAGATGATGGGCTATTACAAAGCCCCCGACAAAACTGCTGAAGACATGACCGACGATGGCTACCTGAAGACAGGTGATCGCGGCGAGCTCGACGAGCAGGGCCGTCTGCGCATCACTGGTCGCGTGAAAGAGCTGTTTAAGACATCGAAGGGCAAGTATGTGGCACCGGTGCCTATCGAGCAGAAGCTCAATGTGCACCAGAAAGTCGAGGTGATTTGCGTCACCGGCCCAACGCAGCCACAGCCATTCGCCCTGTTCATGTTGTCACTGGATGCCGCCGCTGAGCTGGCCGATGGTCGTCTCAACAAGAATACGCTGACCGATGAGTTCACGGCCTTGCTGAAAACAGTCAATACCTCGCTGGAAGATCACGAGCAGCTAGACTATGTGGTGGTGGTGAAGGATCAGTGGACCATGGAAAATGGTTTCCTGACACCGACCATGAAGATCAAGCGTAATGTGGTTGAAGAGCGTTATTTGCCCAATGCCGATACTTGGGTTGGCCAGCGCAAGACCGTGATCTGGGAGTAATCCCAGATTGCGGAAACGAAAAAAGGGCAGATTATCTGCCCTTTTTCATTGCTGAAGCTACGCTATTCATAACTGCAGCTTCGCTGCGCCAAGCTTAGCGGACGCGGTAGGTGATGCGGCCTTTCGTCAGGTCATACGGAGTCATTTCGACCTTGACCTGGTCACCCGTGAGAATACGGATGTAGTGCTTGCGCATCTTGCCCGAGATATGGGCGATCACGACATGGCCATTTTCCAGCTTCACGCGGAACATGGTGTTCGGCAGGGTGTCGACAACAACACCATCAAACTCAATCTGTTCTTCTTTCGACATGCAGCAATGGCCTCGGCGGCTGGATAATCATTAAAGCGGGCAGCAAGCCCGCAAAGCCGGCGCATTGTGCCCGAAAAGGCGGGCGCTGGCAAAGGCCGTATTTTCGCAATCAGCGTGCCAACAGCCACTCACCTTCAATAAGCAGCTCCAGCGGGCGAAACTGAGTCTTGTAGCGCATGCGCTCAGCTTGGCGTACCCAGTAACCGAGGTACAGGAAAGGGAGTTGGCGGCGCTTCGTTTCGGCGATTTGCCAGAGGATGGCGAAGGTGCCGAGGCTGCGCCAGGTCTCGCTAGGATCATAGAAGGTGTAGACCGCCGACAGGCCGGTTTGCAGCACATCGGTCACCGCCAATGCCATCAAGCGTTCGCCACGACGAAACTCGACAAAGACGGTATCCGACCACTCGCTGGTCAGAAACTCGCGGTATTGGCGCGGTGTGGGCGGATACATGTCGCCATCGCGATGGCGTGCCGAAATGTAGCGGGCATAGAGCGCATAGTGCTGCTCGTTCCACTCCGGCTCGACGCAACGCACGCTCAAGTCCTGATTGCGCACCCAAGCCCGGCTCTGGCTGCGTTTGGGCTTGAAGGTGGCCACCGGCACGCGCACCGAGATGCAGGCTTGGCAATCTTGGCATTGCGGCCGGTACACATAGTGGCCGCTGCGACGAAAGCCCATGTCGGAGAGCTGGCTGTAGGTGTAGGCCGTCATGTCGGCTTCCGGGTCAGCAAACAGGGTGACGGCTTCGCGCCCGCCAATATAGCTGCAGGCATGCGGCGAGGTGGTGAAAAAGCGCAGTTCGCTGGCGCTCATGATGGGCTGCTTTCCAGCAAGTTGTCCTCAAGCAGCCCAAATCCGGCGCATTGCAAGGCAGCGCGCGCGCGCGCCCAGTCGTAGCCGGGCAAATCGCGAGCCTGCTCAAGATGCGCAAGATAGACCGCGCGCGCCACCATTTCTGCTCCCAGACTCATCAAATGCGGATTCTCGAACTGGGCATCAACGACAGGCCAGCCAGCGTCGCGAGCAATGCACATGAGCGCCCAGAAGGCGATCTTGGAGGCATCGGTTTTCACGCTGAACATGGACTCGCCGCAAAAGAGTCCGCCTACCGAGACGCCATACAGGCCGCCGACCAGTGCGTCGTCATGCCAGACCTCGATACTGTGCGCATGACCTTGCTCATGCAAGGCGCAATAGCCGGCGATGATGTCGGCGCTGATCCAGGTGTCATCGGCGTAGGCGCGCGGGGCGGCGCAGCTTGTCATGACTTTGGCAAAGGCACGATCGACCGAGATGCGCCAGGGCGTGTTGCGCAAGCTCTTGCGCAGGCTGCGCGAGGGCGTGAAATGATCGGGATAGAACACACAACGAGGATCGGGCGACCACCACAGAATGGGGTCGGCCTCGGAAAACCACGGAAAGATGCCGTTGCGATAGGCTGCCAGCAACCGCCGGGGCGAGAGATCGCCACCGGCAGCAAGCAGGCCGTCAGGCTCGCGTAACGCCTGCTCTGGCGCCGGAAACACGAGGTGCTGATCCAGCCAGGGCAGTTGGATGGCCACGCGCTCGCCGACGCAGCAGGTTCAGTGAGCCAGTGCGTCGAGGTACTTTTCGGCATCCAGCGCAGCCATGCAGCCGGCACCGGCCGAAGTGATGGCCTGACGATACACATGGTCGGCGATGTCGCCAGCGGCAAACACACCGGCCACATTGGTCGCCGTGGCATTGCCTTCGCTACCGCTTTTTACGGAGAGATAGCCATTTTTCATGTCGAGCTGGCCGGCAAAGATGTCTGAGTTCGGCTTGTGACCGATGGCAATGAAAATGCCGGCCACTGGCACGGTCTGATCTGCACCGCCGGTGGTCGAGGCCAGCAGCGCGCCGGTCACACCGGAGTCATCGCCCAGCACTTCCTTCAGGCTGTGATTCCAGATGATGGTGATTTTGCCGGCCTTTTCCTTCTCGAACAGATGGTCTTGCAGGATCTTCTCGGACTTCAGCTTGTCGCGGCGATGCACCAGCGTGACATGGTCTGCGATGTTGGATAAATACAGCGCTTCTTCAACAGCCGTGTTGCCGCCGCCGACGACCATGACGCGCTGACCGCGATAGAAGAAGCCGTCGCAGGTGGCGCAGGCGCTGATGCCGCGACCCATGAAGGCCGTTTCGGACTCCAGACCGAGGTACTGCGCCGACGCACCGGTGGCGATGATCAGGGCATCGCAGGTGTATTCGCCGCTGTCGCCGCTGAGCACGAACGGGCGCTGGTCAAGCTTCACCGCATTGATGTGATCGAAAATGACCTGGGTGCCGAAGCGCTCGGCGTGCGCCTGCATGCGTTCCATCAGCGCCGGGCCGGTGAGGCCGTGGGCATCGCCAGGCCAGTTGTCGACTTCGGTGGTGGTGGTGAGCTGGCCGCCAGACTGCATGCCGGTGATGACCACCGGCTGAAGATTGGCGCGCGCGGCATAAACCGCAGCGGTGTAACCGGCAGGGCCGGAGCCCAGGATAATCAGGCGATGATGTACGCTGGCCATGACAACTCCGTTCTAAGGGTTAAAAGACAGGCAGAGAGTGTAGCAGAGGTCCTGTCATCTTCCGGACAGGTCGCTACAATGTCGCATCACATGATCCGGGAAATTTGCAGTGGCCGCGCCTGAACAAACTCAAGACCCCGCTAAAGCGACCAAACCCGGTCGGCTCGTGTTGCACCGTGTGTTCTGGATCGTGCTGGCGTGCTTCGTCGCGCTCAGCATTTTCACGCACGATGCCAGCGACCCGGCCTGGACGCAGTGGAGCACCGGCCCCACGCACAATGCCGCCGGCCAGTTTGGGGCTTATCTGTCCGATATTCTCGGCTTCATGTTCGGCACCGTGGTGTACCTGGTGCCATTCCTGCTGTTCTGGCGTATCGCGCTGTTCTGGTATCAGCCGCCGCTGGCGCTGACCGGATGGCGTCAGGCCGCTGCTTGGGTGGTGTCGCTGTTTTCGCTGGCCTCGTTGCTGGCGCTGCATCAGTACCAACCCGGCTATGGGCTGGACAACGCAGCCGGCGGTCTTTTCGGTCGTACGCTGGGGCTGGCGATGTGGCAGGCCACCGGGCTGATCGGCGGCACGCTGATTCTGGGCACCGTGTTTGTGCTGACCTTCACGCTGGCCAGCGGTTTGTCCTGGCCGTTTGTGCTGGAGCGCACGGGGCGTTTGCTCTGGCAGGGTCTGATTGGTCTGAAGACCCTCTGCATCCCGATTGTGCAGAACTGGCGTGCCACGCGCATTGCACCGACGGCGCCGGTCGCACGCAGCGAAGCGCGTCTGCCGGCTACGCGCCAGGAGCCCGTCATGCGTGAGTCAGCCAAGCCGGCTTTCACACCACGCGTGCCGGAAACCCAGGCGACGCCGATGGAAACGCCACGGCCCAAGCTGGAAATCACCATCCAGCCGATTGCCGAGGTGAAACCCGCGAAGAAGCCGGAAACACAACGCCAGCTGTTCGCGCCGCCACCGGGCGAGGGCAGTCTGCCATCGCTGGATCTGCTTGATCCGGCCGAGCCGCGCGGACGCAAGGGCTATACGCCGGAAGCGCTGGAGGCGATGTCGCGCCTGCTCGAAATCAAGCTGAAAGAGTTCAATGTTGATGCCGAAGTCGTGGCGGTTCAGCCTGGCCCGGTCATCACCCGTTTCGAGATTCAGCCGGCACCGGGCGTGAAGGTTGCGCGCATCACCAACATCGCTAAGGATCTGGCGCGCGCCATGGCCATGGTTTCGGTGCGCGTGGTGGAAGTGATTCCCGGCAAGTCCGTGGTCGGCATCGAGGTGCCGAACCAAGATCGCGAGATGGTGCGTCTCTCGGAAATTCTCACTTCGCAGGCCTTCGAATCGAAGTCCAGCCCGCTGACACTGGCGCTGGGCAAGGACATCGCCGGTCATCCGATCGTGGCCGATCTGGCGCGTATGCCGCATTTGCTGGTCGCCGGCACCACCGGCTCGGGCAAGTCGGTGGGCGTCAACGCCATGATCCTGTC